>NZ_JBFSTC010000060.1:0-4854 GCF_041466605.1 Vibrio sp. 10N.247.310.17
AAATTGTGGTGCCCGGAGGCGGAATCGAACCACCGACACGAGGATTTTCAATCCTCTGCTCTACCGACTGAGCTATCCGGGCAACGGAGCGCTATTAAACGGATTTTCTGCATAACCGTCAACACCTTTTTTGAAAATAACTAAAAAAAACGTTAGTTAGTTGTTTTTTTATTCAAAAGTGAGGCTTACGTTTTACCTTGGTTAAAATCTTTCTTGAATTTTGTTACTTTCTCTAAGTATCGGCGCGACTCTTTATTGGGATGTTTCTTTGTTAGTGCCCAGTAAGCTTGACTCGGTTGCAATGAATTTAAGTCACGCATTGCTCGCTTTCTATCCTTACTGAAAGTATTGAGCACGCCACCAGTGCCGCCGTTGTATGCAGAGATCATACTGTACTCAAGCGTGGTTGGGTGTTTTACGTCTTTTAAATAACGATTTTTAAGGATGTAAAAGTATGCGGTGCCTGCATCAATGTTGTTTTCTGGATTGAATAAGTACTCAGGACTTGGTTCTCCAGGTTTCTTTTTAACGAGCTTAAAGACATCTCGGCCAGCGGTTTTAGGTACCACCTGCATAAGACCATAAGCATTTGCCCAGCTCACCGCGTAAGGATTGAAGCTGCTTTCTGTCTTGATGATTGCATAGATCAAGTCTTCAGGGATGTCATAGCGTTGAGATGCTCGTTGTACTATGTCGGCATACTTATAACTACGTTTGCTCGCATGATCTGCCACCATTGGGATTTCGACGTAGTAGGCTTTTTTAAAGTCTACCTCTTTGGTTTTTAGGTTATTGGCGATCAGGTAATCTGCGAATTTGTTAGCACGCCATGTCCATTGGATGGGCTTTTTCTCTTGGTCTACGACTTGGTTGTAGAGGAAAGGTTGACCTTCTAGCTTTATACTTTTGGACGAAAATAGATCGACATGAGCTGGATCATCGGGTGTCAGGAGCGTCGTCATGATCGCATTTTTGAGGTGCTTTTTAGGATCTGTTAAGGAGACGGTTTCTACCGTTATGATACCTTGACTGAAGTTAACTTCTGAACGGCTTAGATAATTGTCTATGTATTTCACATAGTTACTCTTACCTGCCATCTTTACTTCATTGCTGCCCCAGCGCTTTTGGATATTGCCTGAAAAGCTACTAATCAAAGCATCCAACGCACCAGTATCTTTTTCAAATTGTCCTGGTAGTTCTGCCAAATTACTTACAAACCGGTTGGTTGGTTCGTAGTTAACATCATAAATGCTTTCGACAAATTCACGACTGCACCCAGTTAACAACATGGCTGTTAGGAAGTAACTTAGCTTTTTCATAGTTCCTCATACAAAAATGACATCGCAGCGTTAACCATGATGTCATTAAAATTTGCTTAAATAAATGTCTTATTCGCTTGGTGGAGTGTAGCCATCAATAACGACATCTTTACCTTCAAAAAGGAAGTTAACCATCTCAGTTTCAAGAAGTTTACGATGTTCAGGATCCATCATGTTTAGCTTCTTCTCATTGATAAGCATGGTTTGTTTGCTTTGCCATTGTCCCCAAGCTTCTTTAGATATGTTGTCAAAGATACGCTTACCTAAGTCACCTGGGTAAAGTTGAAAATCTAGGCCTTCAGCATCTTTTTGAAGGCGAGCACAAAATACAGTGCGGCTCATAGTGGTTCCTCTTATCGCGTTCGTTGATTCAAACGTCGTCGTTCAGTTCAAAGGGTAGGCTCTCAATAAGCTGCTTTACAGGAGCTGCTAGGCCAATTTCTTCCGGTTTTGATAAGTTATACCAGAGACCTTTAGTCCCTTCCATTATCAAATCTGGTTGTTTATCTAATTTTACTAATACAGGTGTGATATCTAAGTGGTAGTGGCTGAAAGTATGTCGAAACGCAATCATGGTCTTGATCGAATCGGTTTCGTTGTCTTTGATCGAACGAAGATCTAATTGATGTTCGATCTCTGCGTTTTCATTTTGAGGGAAACAGAATAGTCCTCCCCAGATACCAGATTGAGGGCGTTGTTCGAGCCATACTTGATTGTTGTGGTACAGAATCACAAACCATGTTTCTTTTATCGGCTTTTCTTTCTTAGGTTTCTTACCAGGGAAATCGAGCTGTCTATCGAGCTTCTTAGCTTCACACATGCTTTCAATCGGGCATAAGGTACATTTGGGTTTGCTACGGGTACAAACCATCGCCCCCATATCCATCATGGCTTGATTGTACTTATCGACATCTTGATTGGGAGTGTGTGCTTCTGCGTGTTCCCAAAGCTGGTTCTCGACTTTCTTTTGCCCCGGCCAACCTTCTACTGCGAAGCTTCTCGCCAAGGTACGCTTGACGTTGCCATCAAGAATCGCATGAGGGAGTTTATGCACAGAGGACAGCACTGCTGCGGCAGTAGAGCGTCCAATACCCGGTAGCGCGTTCATATCTTCGATAGAAAGCGGAAATTCACCACCGTATTGCTCGGCAACAATCTTGGCAGCCTTGTGCAAGTTACGAGCTCGCGCGTAATAGCCAAGCCCTGTCCATAGGTGCAGCACCTCATCTTGTTCGGCGTTCGCTAGGTCAATAACCGTTGGAAAGCGCTCTAAGAAGCGCTGGTAGTATGGAATCACCGTGGCTACTTGAGTCTGCTGAAGCATGATTTCAGATAGCCAAACGGTGTAGGCGGTTTTGTTTTGTTGCCAAGGTAATTCTTTGCGCCCAAAGGCGTCATACCACTTTAATATGGCGGTTGCGAAAGGAGTCACGACATGCTCTATGCTTTGCTATTATTAGGAGTGAAATTGCACCACACTTACGGTTGGATGTAAAACAGACAAATTGTGTGGGAATTTATCCACGGAAAGACTTGCACCGGAGGCAATTCTTTGGATAATCCCCGCTTTGATTAATCAATGTGCAGGCAAAAATCAATGAGTGAAGTGACCACTAACGAATATACTGAAGACGGCAAACTGGTTCGTAAGATCCGTAGTTTTGTTCGCCGCGAAGGCCGCTTAACAAAAGGCCAAGAAAACGCGATGAACGAATGTTGGCCAACAATGGGTATCGACTACAACCCAGAACTTCTTAATTGGAAAGAAGTGTTTGGCAACGACAACCCTGTTGTACTAGAAATTGGCTTCGGTATGGGTGCATCACTGGTTGAAATGGCAAAGAATGCGCCTGAGAAAAACTTCTTAGGTATTGAAGTTCACAGCCCAGGTGTTGGTGCGTGTTTAGGTACAGCTCGCGATGCTGGCGTAACTAACCTGCGTGTAATGTGTCACGATGCAGTAGAAGTATTTGAACACATGATCCCAGACAGCAGCCTGCATACACTGCAACTATTCTTCCCTGACCCATGGCATAAAGCTCGTCACCACAAACGTCGTATCGTTAAGGCTGAGTTTGCAGAGATGGTTCGCGGTAAACTGCAACTTGATACTGGTATTTTCCACATGGCAACAGACTGGGAAAACTACGCAGAACATATGATTGAAGTGATGAACGTAGCTCCAGGTTTCGAGAATATCGCGGAAGATGGTGATTACATTCCTCGTCCAGACGAGCGTCCACTGACTAAGTTTGAAGCTCGTGGCCACCGTTTAGGTCATGGTGTTTGGGACATTAAGTTCAAGCGTACTAAGTAATTCTGAATCAAATTAAGTGAAGGTGAATCCGACTTAGGATTAACCCCTACACTTTATGGGATTGATAAAAGCCAACATTATTGTAGTGTTGGCTTTTTTGTCCTTAGGCTTTTATTGCGATAAAGGTTTAAGGACAGAAAGTAATGTCGTACCCCCTACAAAAATAACAATAAAGAAGTAAGCACATATGAAACCAAATCAAGCTATTTTGGCCGAGATTTTAGATGAAGTTCGCCCTTTAATTGGTCAGGGAAAGGTCGCTGATTATATTCCTGCATTGGCTCGTGTATCGAACCAGAAATTGGCGATTGCGGTATACACCAATGAAGGTGAAGTCATTCAAGCTGGCGATGCTGATGAAGCCTTTTCCGTGCAATCAATCTCTAAAGCTTTAAGCCTGACGTTGGCGATGGTGTTGTATAAGCCGGAAGAAATTTGGCAACGCGTTGGAAAGGAGCCTTCAGGACAAGCCTTTAACTCGATGATTCAGCTTGAGATGGAACACGGCATCCCTCGTAACCCGTTTATTAATGCTGGCGCAATTGTCGTTGCCGACTTATTACAAAGCCGTCTATCAGCACCAAGACACCGTTTATTAGAATTTGTCCGTCAGCTATCAGGTGATACACATATCGTGTATGACAAGGTTGTGGCGGCTTCTGAGATGATGCACAGCGATCGTAATGCTGCTATCGCTTACTTGATGCGTTCATTTGGTAATTTTGAGAACGATGTTATTCCCGTACTCAACAATTACTTTCATGCTTGTGCGCTTAAAATGACCTGTGTGGATTTGGCGAAGACCTTTAGTTATTTGGCGAACAAAGGTGTGTCGGTTCAAACCAAGAAAGAGATCATTACGCCTGTTCAAACTAAGCAGTTGAATGCTCTGCTTGCGACATGTGGTTTGTACGATGGGGCGGGAGAGTTTGCTTATCGTGTTGGTATGCCAGGAAAGTCTGGTGTCGGTGGCGGGATTATTACGATTGTTCCTGGCGAAATGACGATCGCGGTATGGTCTCCAGAACTGGACGCGTCGGGTAATTCACTGGCGGGAACTCAGGCTTTAGAATTGCTCTCTGAGCGTATTGGACGTTCTATTTTTTAGAAGAAAGATGCGAGCACGGACTTCGTCCTATAGAGCGCTTCGCTTCGAGAAAGATTTTTACAATAAAAAGGGTTGACCCTAAAGCCAACCCTTATGCAATACTTCTCGAA
>NZ_JBFSTC010000060.1:4953-33016 GCF_041466605.1 Vibrio sp. 10N.247.310.17
ATCTCGAATCTCGAATCTCGAATCTCGAATCTCGAATCTCGAATCTCGAATCTCGAATCTCGCTCTATTCGTCTTCTTCAGCCATAAAGGCTTCAAGCAGATCATTCAGGAACAGCTTTCCTTTTTCAGTGATCTGCCAATGGCTGTCGGTTTCATTAAGATAACCGAGCTCTTTGGCCCACTCTATCGTTGGCTGAATTGAATCAAACTCTAACCCAGTCGTATCAATGAAGTCTTGTTTTGGACACGCTTCCATTAGCCTGAAGCGGTTCATGAAGAACTCGAAAGGGCGGTCCTCATTAGGTACTTCAAGTTCATCCGACAGATAGGGCTTCACCAGATTCTGATACGCGGCTAGGTAGCCTCTAGGGTGTTTAACCTTAGTGGTGCGAACAATACGTCCATTTGCAAAGCTCAGCTTGCCATGAGAGCCACAGCCAATACCTAGGTAGTCACCAAAGCGCCAGTAGTTGAGATTATGCTGACACTGATATCCCGGCTTGCTGTAGCCTGAAATTTCGTACTGTACATAACCTGCGTCTGCGAGCTTCTTATGGCCTAAGTCGAAAATATCCCAAAGGTCATCATCGTCAGGCAGCTTTGGCGTTTTGTAATAGAACATGGTGTTAGGTTCTATTGTTAGCTGATACCAAGATAAATGCGGAGGATTAAGCTCGATCGCTCTGTCCAAATCAGCCAAGGCCTGATCAATGCTTTGATCGGGTAAGCCGTGCATTAGATCTAGGTTGAAGCTATTTAGTCCGATTTTATGCGCTAAATGAGCTGCGTTAACCGCTTCGTCTTGACCGTGAATACGCCCAAGCCTTTCCAGTTTCTCTTGCTCAAAACTTTGTACACCAACTGAGATACGACTAATACCTGCTTTTTGGTAACCAGCAAAACGCTCAGCTTCGATAGTTCCCGGATTAGCTTCCATGGTGATTTCTATTTCAGGTTTGAACGGGATGCGTTGTTCAATGCCTTGCAGCAATCGACCTATTCCTTCTGGAGAAAATAGACTCGGCGTGCCGCCACCAATAAAGATCGAATGCAATGGGCGAGGTGCGCCATTAAGTTGGTATTTTTCGATATCGGTATCGAGATCCTCAAGCAGAGCATCGATGTACTCTTTTTCAGGAATCTCGGCTTTTAGAGCGTGAGAGTTAAAATCACAATACGGACACTTTTGTACACACCATGGAATGTGGACATAAAGGCTGAGTGCGGGTGGTATTAGCGCTGCATTGTGCATTACAGAGCTTGCTCCTTGAGAGTCTTGAATAATGACGCGAGGGCTTTACCACGGTGTGACAGTTGCTTCTTACGTGACGATTCAAGTTCTGCTGAGGCGCAGTTATCTTCTGGTACAAAGAATACAGGATCGTAGCCAAAGCCATTCTCACCGTGTTCTTCAGTCAGAATGCGACCTTCCCATTTACCGTGACAAACTAATGGAGTTGGATCGTTTTCGTGACGCATTAGCACCAATACACAATGAAAACGAGCGGTACGCTTTTCAACATCGACACCTTGCATAGCATCTAACAGCTTTTCGATGTTTTGCTTATCAGTAGCCCCTTCACCTGAGTAACGCGCTGAGTAGATACCGGGTGCACCATTAAGGTAATCAACTTCTAAGCCAGAATCGTCAGCAATGGCTGGTAGCCCCGTCTCTTTCGCAGCGTGGCGAGCTTTGATGATGGCATTTTCAATGAAAGTCGTTCCTGTTTCTGCGACTTCTGAAACGTTAAATTCACTTTGCGCGACAACGTCGAAACCAAACTCAGACAGAATATCTGCCATCTCGCGAACTTTGCCTTGGTTGCCTGTTGCTAAAACAATCTTACTCATGGGGATGTGGCTCTAATAAGTTAATGACTAGAAATGTGAGCTTTGAAGCTACTCTTCTATATAGAATTTTTGTGTGAAACGCAGTGGACCTGTGCCTTTCAAACCGGCGTTAACATCGATATTAAAAGTGATGTTCTCTTCGTGAGTGATAGGGAACTCAGCAAGGTAATAAATTGCATCACCTTCCTTTATTTCACGGAAGTTAAGCGTGCGAGTGTTACCTACTAGGTTTCGAGCTGTTCCCGTAATTTTAGCCGTTGTTGCAGGCTTGCCTAGAGAAGCGTTGTCTAGCACGCTGATGTTTAGAATCGCTGAGTATCCGTTTCGTTTCAGCTTATATTGCTTAGCGACCTGCGCAGTTAAAAACGTGGAATTGAAAGCCGAATAATGAACCTCGACATCCTTGATACTTTTAAACTGTCCTGCCGAACTTGGTAAGGCAACAAGAGCGGTGAGTAGTGCTGTTATCCATAAACGCATAATGACTCCAATAAATAGCAAAAAGCCATCATAGGATGGCTTTGACTTCAGTTGGGATTTGGCTTGGCGAGCATATTCGAACTTGCTTGTGCCTACCTAGCTCTCCCTTTTCTATCGTAATTTGCCCTTTAGCGACCTTAAATTGTTTCGCAAGGTATTTCGCTAAGTGAGCATTGGCTTTGCCATCAACCGGTGGTGCAGTAATGGCAATTTTGAGTTCCTCGCCGTGTAAGCCGACAATTTTGTCTCGGCTTGCCTTGGGTTGGATATAGAGCCTAAGAATAATATCGTCTTCCTCGGCCCAAACCGCTTTTGGCATCGTCAAAGTACCTGAGGTTCGTACTTAAATTATAGCTGATACCAAATAGGGCCAATTAGGTCACCCATTAAGAAGTTCGCGAATTGCAGAACAATAAACAGTACCAGTACGCTTAAATCAAAACCGCCCATTGCAGGAAGAATACGACGAATTGGAGCCAGCATTGGTTCAGTCAGTTGATGGAACACGTATTCAATTGGGCTACGGCCTTGGCTAACCCAGCTCAGGATTGCACGGATTAGCAGAACCCAGAAAATTAACCCACCAGCCGCTTTGAGCAGAGATAGTGCGCCAAAGATCAGGAAGCTGATATCAAATACAGCCGCACCGCCAGAGATAATCAAGTTTAGAGCGACGAACTTAAGTACACACAGCACATAAGCGAAAACAACAGTCGCAAGGTCAAGGCTGCCTATTGATGGAATCACTCGGCGTAGTGGGGCAACAACCGGTTGTGTCGCTTTTACGATAAATTGTGAGAATGGGTTGTAGAAATCTGCACGTGATGCTTGTAGCCAGATACGCAAGATCACAACCATGATGTAAAGATCAAAAACGGTCGAGATCAGAAAGCTCATCGAGTTCATATTGTTTCCTTTTTCGGATTTACTTGCCGCTTAGATATAACCCGAGCGACAAAATGCTTTTTTACTGTAATTAGTATTAAAACAGTTTTTCCATCTCTTCAGCTCGAGCAACCGCCGCTTGCATGGCTTTTGCTACGATATCTGAAAGTTGATGGTCGTTAAACGTGCGCAGTGCTTCTGCGGTTGTGCCGCCTTTTGAAGTCACTTGTTCACGCAGTGTAGATAATTCTGTGTCTGGATTTGCAACCACCATCTCTGCCGCACCTAATGCCGACTGCTGCACTAATTTACGAGCGGTTTCCTGGTCGAAGCCTTGGTTGATTGCTTCGGCTTGCATCGCTTCCATAAATAGGAAGAAGTAAGCCGGAGCACTGCCCGCCGCCGCAATGATGTTATTAATCCCAGACTCTTGCTCAACCCAGCTAACTTCACCTACAGCTTGCATCAGCTGAGAAGCAAAGTCTTTATCATTTTTGCTGACTGTTGAATCGGCATAAAGACCGCTCATCCCTTTACCAAGCAGCGATGGCGTGTTTGGCATCACACGAACAAGGTTCAGCTGGCAGTTTAACATCTCATTGAGTCGATTCGCATTAATACCCGCTGCAATTGAGATAACCAGTTTGTTGCTGAAATCGATATCTTGTAAGGGTTTACATACATCAGCCATCATTTGTGGCTTCACCGATAGCACAATAACGTCTGCTTGCTCTGCTGCGGCAATATTATCGCTGGTGGTATTGATGCTGTACTCTTGCTCTAGCGGCAGCCTTCTGGTGTCTGAAGGCGCTGTTGCAGTAATTTTTTGCGCTGGGTAACCACTTGCGACTAAGCCCGCTACAATTGAGCGAACCATGTTTCCCGCCCCAATAAAGGCGATGTTCTTATGTTCCATATATAAAATCCTGAGCGTGTCGCTGCGCGGTTCAAGCGAAGCTGTATCAATATTTGTACTTGTCGTTGGTTACTTACTACGGTTATTCGCGTAATCACGAGCACCAAAGATGGCCGTTCCAATACGAACCATTGTGCTACCAGCCTCAACTGCTGCATCCATATCACCACTCATACCCATTGAAAGGGTATCGATGTCTGGATACTTTGCTGCGAGCTTTTGTTGAAGCTCTGCCAGTTGAGAAAATGCCTTAAGCTGAGATTGATAGTCAGATACGTTTGCGGGAATCGACATCAATCCTCTTAAAGTGAGGTTGGGGAGCGACGAAATCAACTCTGCGAGCGCAAAAACTGTCTCTTCTGACGTTCCTGATTTCGAATCTTCACCACTAGTGTTCACTTGAATGAGCACTTGTAGAGGTGGAAGCTCGTTTGGTCGCTGATCATGAAGCCTTTGTGCGATCTTATCGCGATCAACGGAATGCACCCATTGGAAGCTTTCCGCAATAGGGCGAGTTTTATTAGATTGGATTGGGCCAATAAAATGCCATTCTAAATTTAGGTTAGAATGTTGTTCTGAAAAGTGTTTTACTTTATCGACACCTTCTTGAACATAGTTTTCACCAAAGGCAACTTGACCTCCGAGTGCGGCTTCTAGAATCGCATCAATAGGTTTAGTTTTACTGACGGCTAAAAGTTGCACGGAGTCTGGAGCTCGTCCGCACTTTTGTTCAGCACTACGAATCTGTGAGGTGATTTGTTCGATATTTTGTTGAATACTACTCATAGCTGACTTTACTTAAGGGAAAATAAATGGATATCACTGAGTTACTAGATTTTAGTGTAAAGCATAACGCGTCAGATCTACATCTTTCTGCGGGTGTATCTCCAATGGTACGTATAGATGGTGAAGTAAGGAAGCTTGGAATCCCAGCTTTGAGTCATGCTGATGTGCATCGTTTAGTTTTTGAGATCATGGACGACTCACAGCGCGGTGAGTTTGAGGAAAAATTGGAAGTCGACTTCTCTTTTGAATTACCCAATGTTGGCCGATTCCGTGTTAATGCTTTTAACCAAGCCCGTGGGTGCGCAGCGGTCTTTCGAACCATCCCTGTAGAAATCCCAACGTTAGAGCAGTTGGGCGCACCTGATATTTTTGAAAAAATTGCCAATTATGAAAAAGGTTTAGTGCTGGTGACTGGCCCTACGGGTTCTGGTAAATCGACAACTTTGGCGGCGATGGTTGATTATGTAAACCGTAATCACAACAAACACATTTTGACCATTGAAGACCCAATTGAATTCGTTCACACCAACAATAAATGCCTAGTCAATCAGCGTGAAGTTCACCGTGATACTCACAGCTTTAAAGCTGCGCTGCGCAGTGCGTTACGTGAAGACCCGGACGTAATTCTTGTAGGTGAGCTTCGTGACCAAGAGACGATCAGCTTAGCGTTAACGGCCGCAGAAACTGGTCACCTAGTTTTTGGTACTTTGCATACTAGTTCTGCAGCAAAAACCGTAGACCGTATTATCGATGTATTCCCGGGTAGCGACAAAGATATGGTTCGTTCGATGCTGTCTGAATCGTTACGTTCGGTGATTGCCCAGAAACTATTAAAGCGTGTCGGTGGTGGTCGTGTCGCTTGTCATGAAATCATGATGGCAACACCTGCAATCAGAAACTTGATTCGTGAAGATAAAGTCGCGCAGATGTACTCGATTATTCAAACGGGCGCGGCACATGGTATGCAGACCATGGAGCAAAACGCGAAACAACTGATGGCACAAGGCTTGGTTGACTCGGAAGAGGTCGAGAAAAAGATCGAAATTGAAACCTCAATGTTTTAATCAAGGTGAACAAAATGGAATTGAATCAAATTCTTGAAGGGATGCTCTCTCAAAAGGCGTCGGATCTTTATATCACTGTCGATGCGCCAATCCTTTTTCGTGTGGATGGTGAATTACGCCCCCAAGGAGAGAAGCTGAATGCGGCTCAGGTTGCTCAATTACTTGATGCGATGATGGATCAAGATCGACGAGATGAATACAAGCAAACGCGTGAGGCTAATTTTGCTATCGTGCGTAATTTTGGTCGTTTTCGTGTCAGTGCGTTCTTTCAGCGAGAGCTGCCAGGAGCGGTAATTCGTCGCATCGAGACTAACATCCCAACCTTTGAGCAATTAAAGCTTCCTGACGTACTACAAGACCTTTCAATCGCTAAGCGCGGGCTTGTGCTGGTGGTTGGTGCGACTGGCTCTGGTAAATCGACCTCGATGGCTGCGATGACAGGCTATCGCAATACCAATCGTTCAGGTCATATCTTGACGGTTGAAGACCCGATTGAATTCGTACACGAACATAAAAAGTGCATCGTGACTCAACGGGAGGTTGGACTCGACACCGAAAGCTATGAAGTCGCGCTTAAAAACTCGTTACGCCAAGCCCCTGATATGATTTTGATTGGCGAAATCCGTAGTCGTGAAACCATGGAATACGCGATGACCTTTGCTGAAACGGGTCACTTGTGTATGGCAACCCTGCATGCCAATAACGCTAACCAGGCGCTAGAGCGTATTCTTCACTTGGTGCCGAAAGAGCAGAAAGAACAGTTCCTGTTTGATCTGTCGATGAATCTGCGTGGTGTGGTCGCTCAGCAGTTAATACGCGATAAAAATGGCAATGGTCGTCATGGTGTCTTCGAAATTCTGCTGAATAGCCCTCGTATATCTGACTTGATTCGTCGTGGTGAGTTGCATGAGTTAAAAGCGACCATGGCCAAATCGAAAGAGATTGGTATGCAGACTTTTGACCAAGCTTTGTATGATTTAGTGGTTGCGGACAAGATTAGCGAGGATGATGCATTCCATAGTGCAGATTCTGCCAATGACTTGCGTTTAATGCTCAAGACCAAACGTGGCGATGATGACTACGGAACTGGTGCGTTGGCTGGCGTTAAGATTGATATGGGGTAGAAGCTATAGGCTCTAAAGAAGAACGCCTGAGATTAAAAACTCAGGCGTTTGCAGATGCGTATTCAATTGTCATTATTTTCGTTAAGAATATTGTGCTTCAAACCAGCTTTCTAGAATGACGACGGCAGACTGGTTATCGACGTTACCTTTACTTAGCGCTTTATAGCCGCCCATTTCAAAAAGGTCGGCCCTTGCCTCTGTCGTAGAAAGTCTTTCATCATGCAGTTCAACATCCACACCAAAGCGTCCTTTAAGACGGTTAGCGAATTTCTTCGCTCTGGGTGTAATAGCTGCTAGATCTTTACCATGAAGGTCGGTCGGAAGGCCAACCACGATAAGATTTGGCTGCCATTCCTTAATTTGCTTCTCGATATCGTCCCAGTTAGGGATGCCATCTTTGGCTTTAAAAGCTTTTAGAGGGCTTGCGGTGCCTGTGATTTCTTGTCCTATCGCACTGCCGATACTTTTTGTACCGTAGTCAAATGCCATAATTGTTCGTGACATGGGGTTTCCAAATTTATCTGTGTTTGAGAGTGTTTATTTATTTTATGGAGCTAATTTGAGCTAGGCGTGTCCAGCGTCTGCTGAAAGCTGAGCCGCGTTAATACCTAACATTTGCACGGCAACTTTCCAGCGATCCGAAATTGGCGTGTCGAAGATAACCTTTGGATCGGCCTCAACGGTTAGCCATGAGTTTTCAGTCAGCTCGATTTCCAGTTGTCCTGGTTCCCATCCTGCATAACCAAGCGCGACCAGATAATGCATAGGTTCATCTTCTGTACCTAAGACCATCAGAATATCTTTCGAGGTTGTTACTGAGATTTGATCCGTCATGTTGATGCTGGATTGATAACTGCCTTTGGGTTTATGCAAAATAAACCCACGATCTTCTGCAACTGGCCCGCCATTAAGTACTGGCTTATCAAGGCTTGCTTGGTTGGATTTCGGCTGTTCAGAGTCAACCTCAACTTGCTTGAGCATGCTGCCGACAGTGACATCGATAGGAGCGTTGATCATCAAACCCATCGCACCTTCGTCATTGTGCTCACAAAGATAGATCACCGAATTTTGAAAGTATGGGTCTTTCATTCCGGGCATAGCGACCAGAAAGTGGTTCGTTAAATTCATAGAGCCTCCTGCCAGTGTGTTCCCAGTAAAGGAAAAAGAGCGGCGTAAAGCCGCTCATTGTTCTTTGCCTAGATATTTTTGTGTTTTCGAATAGCTAAGGCTTTCTTTAGTTTAGGCTATTTAGCGTTAACACGACGCTCGATTGCATCCATTAATTTGCCCGTTACCGAAATATCGAAAGCAGCTTCAATTTCACGGATACAAGTAGGGCTTGTCACGTTGATTTCAGTCAGTTTGTCACCGATAACATCAAGTCCTACAAAGATTAAACCTTTCTCTTTTAATGCCGGTGCAACTGCTCTTGCGATAGCCCAGTCTGTTTCACTCAGCGGGCGAGCTTCACCTGTACCGCCAGCAGCAAGGTTACCTCGAGTTTCCCCTTTCGCAGGAATACGCGCTAGGCAGTAAGGCATTGGTTCACCGTCAACCACAAGAATACGCTTATCACCATTGCTGATGTCAGGAACAAAGGTTTGTGCCATTGCGTAGTTTTGACCGTGGTTGGTCAGTGTTTCAATAATCACGGATACGTTTGGATCGCCTTCCTTCACGCGGAAGATCGATGCACCACCCATACCATCAAGTGGTTTTAGGATCACGTCACCATGCTTCTCACGAAACTCTTTAATCTTTTCAGCTTTACGAGTCACGATGGTAGTGGGTGTTAGCTCTGGAAACCAAGCCGTGAACAACTTTTCGTTACAGTCACGTAGGCTTTGTGGCTTGTTTACGATCAGTGCGCCGTTCTCTTCAGCACGCTCAAGAATGTAGGTCGCGTAAATGTACTCAGTATCAAACGGAGGATCTTTACGCATTAGTACCGCATCTAAATCGGATAGCGCGATAGTCTGTTCTGATTTGAACTCGTACCAACCGTTTGGATCTTCTTTTAGTTCAACAACCTTAGTGTCAGCAATGGCTACGCCTTGATCTAAATGTAGATCATCCATTTCCATGTAATGGATTTCGTAACCACGACGCTGAGCTTCAAGCATCATGGCAAAGCTAGAGTCTTTTTTGATGTTAATGGATGAAATTGGATCCATTACGATGCCAAGTTTGATCATTTTTTTCTCCTAGCCTAGATCGCCAAAACGGACTTGTAAGGCAGTAATTGCGGTTAGAGCTGCTGTCTCGGTACGAAGTACACGTGGGCCAAGTAGCGTCTCTTCAAATTTGTATTGTTCTGTCATACCGATTTCTTCAGCTGACAATCCACCTTCAGGACCGATCAATAGGCGCACCTTACTGATCGGCTCTGGAAGGGTATTGATTGAGTATTTTGCACGAGGATGCAGGTTTAGTTTTAACGCTTCGCTCGGTTCGCTGCACCACTCTTCAAGTTGCATGATTGGGCGAATAACTGGAACCGTATTACGGCCAGATTGTTCACATGCTGCGATAGCAATCTTTTGCCACTGTGCGAGCTTTTTCTCGAAGCGTTTAGTATCAAGCTTAACGCCACAGCGCTCTGAAATAAGAGGGGTAATGGTGTTCACACCAAGCTCAACCGATTTCTGAATCGTGAATTCCATTTTGTCGCCACGTGAAATCACTTGGCCTAAATGTAAGTCTAACGGAGATTCGCTGCTGCGCTCGATACGTTCAGTAACATTAACTGTGACGTTCTTTTTTGATACTTCAGCAATTGTCGCAGGGAATTCAGCGCCACTGCCATCAAATAGAAGAACATCTTGACCTTCTTTCATACGAAGGACTCGACCAACATGACCCGCGGCATCTTCGTCTAAAGCGAGTGAACCTAACTGATGAATGCGTTCTGGGTGATGGATGCGAGGGATTCTCATGCTGGTAAACCTATAAATATGTTCATTTGGGTATTTTGTCTCTGCCTAACATGGATGCTTTTAGTTGAAAAAACAAGGGTAGCGCAAGAGTTTCAGGGGCAATTCTGAAACTCTTGTTTGAGATGGAGGCAATTGGAGATGTTGGTTGCCTGAGTCGTGTTATTTACAAGCAGGAAAAACAAACGGGTTGTGATTACCTTGGATCGCATAGATTCGCTCATCACGCGTACATTCCCACTTATCGACAGGGAATTGCTTGTTCCACGCCATCATCAGGTTAGTCTGCTACTTAGAGAGCTTGAAGCCATACTCTTGACTCATGTAAAGATAAGTTCGCGCGATAGAGCCTTTTGCTCGGTCTGGCGGCATCACTTTGCGCTGCTTGAAGTTGACCTGCATTTCACATTGACCATAGCTAACGCCATCCATTCCATTCCACTGGCTGAAGTTGTAATTAGAGCGATCACCGTTAACCTCGCCAATTGCCGGAGTCAGGTTGTGAAGATCGGCTTCCATCGATTTGAATATTTTGTCATTGCGAGTACAGTTTTTACGTCCGCCATCTTGCCAGCACTGACGCTGGTGGCCAAATTGCCAAGCTGGAACTACGTGTTCCCACTCAATACGGGAAGCGCGTTTTTGCTGTTTTCTGACTTGATAACCACAGCCGTCGAGGTCGGGGATACCTTTCTTTTTGTCTTTCCAAGTGATGTCACAACCACAATAAAATGAAGTCGGGTGATCGAGATAAATCTTCACGGCTTCTTTTTTGGCTTTGGAGAACGAACTTGGTGGAGCGGCGAAAACGCTTTGGGTTACCAGTAGGCCAAATACTATTGATAGGTAAAAGGACACCGATAGGCCAAATACTTTTGGAGAGGTTTTTTGCATAGAAAAAGACTGATGAAAGTATGATAAACAACAGTCTAGCACTCAAATGTTAGTTCACTCTATTACATTTATTCGCGTTATCTTATGAGCTCAAGACTTAGCTCAATTGAAGGCCGGTAAAAGCTAAGGTTTGTTGGCATTGCTGGCAACGATAAGTTGATTGATTGCGGATGACTTTGTTGTGTCGTCTTATCGACAAGGGGTAAGTGGTGCAATCACAGCGGTACTCAAAGGTTTTTCCCTGCACTGAGGTGATTTCCAAGCTGTGGGTGGTTCTGGCTGGTACATTGAATACCTTTTCCATTACGTATTTCCACTCATTTCCGTGAGGCCTAACTCGTCCGAAGACCTGATATGTGATCAGATGTGCGAATTCATGAGGCACGACTTCGTTAATAAAGGCGTCTTCATTTTCGCTGAATAGCACTTGGTTGAGTTTTATCTCGTTTAACTGGAGGTAGGTTTTTCCCGCAGCCTTTCCTCTTAACTTGTAAGTGACGGCTGGGCATGGAAATTCACGAGAAAAATGTTGATTAGCAATAGCTAGGCATTCGCCCAGTTTTTTATTTACTCGATGCTGTTGCGGGGTGTAAGACAAGCGTTGTTAACTCCAAAAAAAGCCTCAGCGTTTAAGCTAAGGCCTCATCATAACATTGCTCATCGATCGTGAAACGATTTAAACGTGATGTTTCTTTTTGATGACTTCGTGGTAAGCATGCCATGTTCCGTAACCAAGTAATGGCATCGTTACAATCATACCCACACCGTAGGTCGCGAAGCCGACTAAGATACCAGTACCAATGATACCCGCCCAAACGACCATCGCAGGGATGTTTGATTTAACAGCGTTGAAGCTAGTAAAAATCGCACTCATTACATCTACACGTCTTTCCATCATTAGTGGAATTGAAAATGCTGAGATACTAAATATCAGGCTAGCGATAACAAAACCAATCACAGACCCTGTAATTAAGAAGGGAGCAAATTCGGTCAATGGTGCCCCTTGCACTGAAGGGTAAAGTGCGTGCAATAATGCAGCGATACGCATCCAGAATATCATCGCAACCATTAATACAATCGCAAACGCCCATTGGTGGGTTGAGTTGCGTGTGATGGCTTTCATCGAGTGCAGTAGGCTAGCGTTGTGCCCCTTTTCTCTTTCCCAGGCTGCGTCATATAAGCCTAGGGCAAGAAACGGCCCTATTAGCATGTACACAATCAAGCTTGGCATAACGACTAAATGTGTTCCTTGCCATTGGACAAGTTGAACAATGGCGATGGCCGCACCCATAAAGCACAAACCGTAAAATGCGCTGATTAATGGCATTCTCACTAAGTCGTGCAGAGCAAGCGACAACCAATGAAAGGGCGCTGAAATGCTCACCTGATTACATGGTATTGTACGAGCGTATTCTGAGTCTTTGATTTCTTTTTGTTTATCGTCGAAGTCTTGTGTATTCAATGTACGAGGCATAGATCCTCCTTGATCGGTTTTCTACCTGCGCTGCAGTTAAATTGCAGCGAACGAAACTCGATGCCCGACTTGGCGACGTCTTTGATGTAAGCGCGCATCAGCTAAATAGTTCACGAAACAAAGTCTGATCTTGACTTGTTCATTAACATTATTTTAACTATTGACCGTGAAGCGGCAAATATCAACTTTTGACAAACGGTTCTTAGTGAAAGCGTTCAAGGTGCGTTTTTTCAGCCATGCTTAATTAAGCGCTCCTTTAAATATTTTCACTACTAAATCAGGGTTATACGGGAAGTACCAATGTGCATAAGAAGCTATGGTGCTTTGTTTTATCCAAACAGGATCGGTTGGCCTACCATATTGAGATTCAGGTTGAGTTAGCACGGTTTCTTTACTGTCTGTTTTTGAATAATGGAAAGTATGCCCACGCAGCATTTGACCATTGAAATTAGCTTCTAGGATCCCCAGCGCGGCTAGCTTTTTCTGCATAGTCGCTTTGGCATTTAACGCGCCAACCATGTTTTCTGTTTGGCTTTCTGTATCAGTCAATGCTTTGTTGAGGTATAACATGCCCCCACATTCGGCTAGGCAAGGTTTTCCTTGTTCAATGTGTGTGATGATTTGCTGCTTTAACGCATGATTGAGCGCTAGCTTATCCATATGTAATTCAGGATAACCTCCTGGTAAATACAAAGCGTCACACACTGGTAAATCATCATGTGCAAGCGGTGAGAAAAATGACAGTTTTGCCCCCAACTCGATCAACAAATCAAGGTTAGCCTGATACAAGAAAGCAAAGCTATTATCACGAGCTACTGCAATTGTATGGCCAGTTAATGATTCATGTCTGGCTGGTAGTGCTTGCTTTGGCTTTTCAAATGCTTGTGCTGTTGGTAATGGGATCTCACCATGTTTTAGTAGTAGCTTGGCTGCGTGATTAAGTCGCTCTTCTATGTCATCTAACTCTTGTGCTTGTACTAAACCTAAGTGGCGTTCTGGCAGCGACAAATCCATGTCTTTTGGTAACCAACCACAAAACTCGGTTTCAGGTTTTAGGCTTTCTTTTAGCATTTCAGCGTGGCGTTCAGAACCTACGCGGTTTGCAACTACACCAAATACATCCACGTCATCACGGAATGTCGATAAGCCATTTACAATGGCTCCAAAGGTTTGTGCCATTGCGCCAGCATCTACCACGGCCAACATCGGAAGGTTAAATTTAGCGGCAATATCAGCACTTGAGCATTTGCCATCAAACATACCCATTACGCCTTCAATTAGAATCACATCCGCTTCTAGGGCTGCTTGATAAATTAAGTGTTGGCATTCCGCTTCACCACACATCCACAAATCCAATTGATAAGTGGGCGTGTCTGATGCAATAGATAGAAATTGTGGATCAATAAAATCAGGCCCAGTTTTGAATACTCGAACTTTCTTTCCTTGTTGAACCAAAGCTCTTGCAAGAGCAGCGACCACGGTTGTTTTTCCGCTTCCAGAAGAAGGTGCGCCTACCACTAGGGCAGAACAGTAAGCTGTAGACATAATTATTCCTTGAGTTGTTCGAGTGCGCGAGTGAGCGCTTGCCATTGTGATTCGTTGGCGGGTAACCCGAAACGAAGTGCATCGTTTTCATCACAATGACGAGTAAAAACCCCTAACTTGGCGAGCTGATGGTGCCATGATGCCGAATCTGAGATTTCAACTCGGTGAAAGAGTATCTGTGATGTTATTTTTACCGAGCCCGCCATTTGACCAAAATGTTGTTGTAAGAGTTGGTTCATACGCTGAGCCTCTTCATGTAGGCGTTGGCGGTTTTCTTTTTGCCAGTGAGAATTGAGCAAGGCATGTGTGGTGACATAGCGAGTTGGGCCACTGAGTGTCCAAGGTCCAAGGTGTTGTTTAAGAATATTTAAACGCAATGGCGAGGCAAAACAAAAGCCTGCGCGAATCCCTGCCAGTCCAAAAAATTTACCCACTGAGCGCAATACAATCAGGTTATCTGGAACTCCTGTTGGGAAACTTGGTAACACTGAAAGCTCAGAAGTACAGTCTACAAACGCTTCATCAATCACGAGCGTTGAATGATCTTGGATATGATCTAGCCAAGTCAGCACTTCACTTGGTGGCACATTCAGTGCAGTTGGATTATTGGGATTAATCACTACGACCACGTCTGCCGTTTTGAGCTGTTCGATTGTCGGTTTATGTCGGTAAAAGTCGAATATGACGGCTTGTATGCTTTGTTTTGCGTACTGCTGCCACGCATGTTGATGTTCTTTGTAACCCGTATGAGGTAATAGGATGTGCGTCAGTGTTGGCTGTGTCTTTGCAATCATATGAGGTAGCGATTGAATGGCTGCCTGACTGCCAGCTACGGGTAACAAGGCATCACTTTGATAGTAGGTTTGCGCTGCTGTGATTAAGCCATCATCGTCTTCTGGTAGCCGATTCCATACCGATGCAGGTATTTCAGGTATAGGGTAGTGGTGCGGGCTCACTCCAGTTGAAAGGTCGACCCATTGTTCGATTGGCCTTTGATAGTGCAATGAAAACTCGATTAACTTACCACCGTGATGCGGAAGTTCGTTTGAGGTTGAGTGTTGTTTAATCGTCATTAGCGTACTTAAAGTAAAGAGTTAAAATAGACATGAAATCAAAACAAACAAAGAGTTAAAAGAGAAAGCAATAGCATTACGATGACCCAAAGCACACTGGTTTTTTGAACCAAAGATATGGCTCGTGGAATATCTTCTAAAGTCGCAATATTACCTTTCCCCATCGGACGCTTTTTCACAAGTTTTCCGTGGTAATAAGTATCGCCACCTATAATAATTTGTAGTGCGCCGGCACCTGATGTCATTACGGGGCCACCGTTTGGACTCGAGCAATGTTTAGCTTGTTCTTTCCAGCATTTCAGAGCCAACTTAGTGTTGCCTAAAAGGCTGTAGCTAAGTGCGGTTAAGCGCGCAGGTGCCCAGCCCATCACATCATCGACTTTTGCTGCCACATAGCCAAATTCTAGCCAGCGTTCATTTTTGTAGCCCCACATCGCATCAAGTGTGTTCACTAATCGGAACAGTAATGCCCCTGGAGCCCCAAGCAGTGCAAACCAAAATAGAGTGCCGAAGATCGCATCGTTACCATTCTCTAATACCGACTCAATCGTCGATGACGTGATCTGGCGTTGATCCATGGCTTCAGTATTACGGCTAACGATCCAACCGACTTTCTCTCGCGCTAAATCAAGATCACCTTGGCTCAGTGGCTGGTGGATCCACTGGGCGTGCTCAAGCAGGCTACGTTGACCTATCGCGATATACAGAACCACGATATTAAATAGCCAAACGCCTAATGTGTTCCCCATGCTTAGTAGCGTATGTTGTAGCCAAAAGCTGAGTAAGCACAATGGAACAGTCGCAGTTATCCACGCGATCAAACCTGAGAGTTTAGTGGCTCGGTTTAACAGCTTCTCGATTTTCTGAACCGCATTGCCAAAACCGATCAAAGGGTGAAATCGTTTAGGCTCACCCAATAAGTGATCAAGCACCAAAGCGGCGATCATCATTAGCGAGATCGCTAAACTTGAATAACCAAAATTTAAATCAAAAAAGATCATTATGTCTGCCAAATAATGCTGCTGACTGGATAGTGAAAATGAATAAACGCACAAACCAGTCAACAGCTAATGAGCGAGGTTAGTCTGCGCTCTTATCGTCTTCCAATGTTCCAGTTTCAGCTACACCCTCTTCAACGACACGTGCTTTTCGGCAAGCGTGTGAGAAGGTCGGATCGTAGAGTTTAGAGTCAACAAAATCATTGTCGCCTAGCACTTTACTGACGATGATCATCGCGGTGGAGCGAATCCCTTCATCATGCATAACTTGGGCGATCGTACCCAATGTAGCACGAAATATTCGCTGTTCAGGGTGACTGGCTTTTTCAACGACAGCCACTGGCCAATCTTGCGGGTAAACATCTGATAATTCACGAACCACTTTACGAATTAATGTTGCGCTAAGAAATAAACACAGTGTTGCTTCGTGAGAGGCAAGGGCGCGTAGATTCTCTTTTTCAGGAACAGGCGTTCGACCTGATGCTCGGCTAAGAATAATGGTCTGGCACTTTTCAGGTAGCGTCAGTTCTTGGCCAAGAGCTGCGGCACTCGCTTGGAAAGAGGAGACGCCCGGAACCACTTTCCAATCAATGCCAAGTTCGTTCAAGCGACGTGTTTGTTCTGCAAGCGACGAGTAAATTGAAAGATCGCCAGTTTGAACGCGTGCAACGTTTTGACCTTTTTCGTGTGCGGTTAGGTACACATTGGTTAGATCATCAAGATCCATGTCAGCGGAGTTATAGACCAGTGCATCAGGGTGAGCGCGATCGATGACGGCTTTTGGCACTAAACTGCCTGCGTAAACAATCACAGGGCACTCTTCAACTAAGCGTGCGCCTTTCACTGTGATTAAATCTGGGTCACCCGGCCCTGCGCCGATAAAAAATACCGTCATACTAGTTTGCCTCTTCCGTCACTGATTCTGGTTTAGGTTCAACTTTTAATGAATGGCCACGTTTTTGACCTTCTAGTACCTTGCCGTCTTTCAGTTGATATTTATTGGTGTAGCCACGCGGTGTTACGATCCAATCACCAAATCGGTAGCTGTTGCTGTTACCTATCACGACCGCGGCGTTCATACCAAATTCCACTTTGGTAAATTCAGCCAGTGTTGTCAGTGTGACTTTTTGCTCATCACGATACGCAGCATTCACGATAGCAACGGGAGTATTTGGGTCACGATGTTCCAAAAGGATTTCACGTGCAGTTTCAATGTGCTGAGTTCTCTTTTTAGAGCGAGGGTTGTAGAAGGTAATCGCAAAATCAGCCATTGCCGCGGCTTCAATCCGCTTGGTAATCACTTCCCAAGGCGTTAATAAGTCAGACAGAGAAATGGTACAACTATCGTGACCAAGAGGTGCACCAACTAAAGAAGCACAGGCGTTAGCCGCGGTGATGCCCGGAATAATATCCAGTTCAACTTGTGCGTTTAATTCTGCGCTTTGCTCCAATAATTCAAGCACTAAAGGCGCCATCGCGTACATGCCAGAATCCCCAGAACATACCAATACGACTTCTCGACCTTTTGCTGCTTCTTCTACTGCGGCTTGAGCGCGGTCCCATTCGCGAGTCATACCACTTTGAATGACTCCTTGAGTGTCGATTAGTGTGCTGATTGATTCTACATACGGCTTGTAGCCTGCAACGACATCTGCATTCTTTACCGCTTGTTGCGCTGCGGGTGTGACTAGGTCTATTGCGCCAGGCCCTAAGCCTACCAGTGTTAGTTTTGCCATGATTATTTCTCTTCCTCTGGTGCACCTAAACGAATTAAGCCTTCTTTAATTTGCTTATCGATAATCTGTAACAGTTCTGGCATATCGAGCATGCAGAACTTGTCACCTTGGATTGGCTCTGCCACTTGAACGTCAGCGTCTTCTGCCAGCATCTCTTTAATTTCTTTAAGATCGTTGATGAAGTGGTTACCCGATACAAGCAGTAGTGGAACTAGATTAAGAAGCGGTCGGCCTTGGCCTGTATATTGCTCTTTAATGCGGCGAACCATTTCATTTTTCACTAACTTAAATGGCCATGCGCCTTCGAGCGAGCAAGTGAAGTTGCGTTGCGATAATTTGCCGAGTAGATCATCACAGTAATGGATCGATTGGTGACCTGGGTTATCTAGCATAGGCGCACCGTGGTGAACGAACACGTTGAAATGATCTTGTGGAGCAAAACGATCATGGAGAGCCGAAAGCAAATTGGTCGTTAATTGGCTGTGATGCATGATCGCTGGTGTTTGTTCAATGCGCGCCAATGAGAATTGCTTGAAGCCATCAACTATTGATGTCATGTAGCGATGTTCATCGGTAGGGAATAGGTACACTGAAACAATCAAAATGCGTTCGTAACCTTGAGTGTCTAGATCGGCGAGTACCTGAGGTAGGCTGAAACATGGCGTGTCTTTACGAGCCAGCTTCTTGATCACCATCTTTGAGCTGGTGGCGATACGCACTGGCACATCTGGGTAACTTTGACGTACGCGCTCTGCTAGAGTTTCATAACGTTGTTGTTCTACAACGCTACCAAAGCAGCTCAGTACAATGGCTGTGCCTTGGTTATAATGACGAAGTCGTTTCATAATTGTCGCTGTCCTTATCAAATCTATATCACAAGATAAACGGGTTATCTCATGTTGGTAATGAGGTTAAAGTGAGCTTTGAAATATCATGTTCATAGCTTGCAAAGTATTTGGCCTACTATGTTCCTAAAGCTCAGTGATACCTAAAGTTCTGTGCTTCTTAAAACTAAGCGGTTCCTAAAGCTCAGTGGTGCCGTCTGCATTTTCAATTGGTGCGATAAACTTAGGATCTAAATAAGCTTTTAATGATTTCCGCTCGACTAGATTTGTGAACAAATCTTTCCAGTCTTGCTCGGTAAATTCTTCGATACCTCGAATCCAAAGCCCGTTGTTAACAGGTGTTTCATGTTCTAGTAAACGTTCGTAAATCACCATTGCAGCGCGGTTTCTGCAGGTGCCCGCACAGTGTGTACGGCTTATCTTGATACGCTGTTCACCGTCGGAAAAATTGAGCGCTTTAAGTACCTGTCTAAGATCGTGTGCAAGGTTTTTACTGCCTTCTTTCGCGCAGCGGCCACCTTCACATAGCAATACGTGATGGCGGTGGTAGAGCATCGGGCGGTTTAAATCGACATGCTTAGGCTTACACTGAAAACCATCTACCACTTCATTACCGTGAAGGTTGATTTTGACGTTTTCATCTAGCCAGTTTTTCCACTTCTTCTTGGCGAGGGGTTCATCGTATTCGATGCGAGTACAAGACAAAGTCATGTTGAAACCGTCTTGTTTGAACTTCCACTTAGGTACCAATAGTTGATCTCGCTTAGCGTGCTTTAGCGCGGCCGCTTCAGAAACCGATGATACCCCCGTAATTTTTTTTACGTATTCTGATGGGTTTTCAATCCCTTCAACGCCGTCGAGTTGCTCGGCTGAATAAGTGTGGAAAGGAATTTGGCTTTCAGACGAGAGTTCTAAAATACCTTTTTCATCCGCTTTTAAAGCGATACTGGCGAAAGCTGAAACACTGGCTTTTGCTAGGTTATATTCAGTCAGGAAAACATTGATACCTGCTTTCAATACATGCAAAGGAGTATTGCGGTCACAGCCTATTCCAAGCACAAGCGATTTTGGTCGCCACAGTACGGTTTTATTTTTAAAGTCGGCGTAACCTTTTGGTTGTGCTTCATCTGAAATCAGAACTAAACCATCCCAATCATCAGTACTGATTTGAGAAAGGTCTGTATCGCTTAGTGCTGGGTGGGTAATGATGTGTCTTGGCATGGAACGTTTGTTCTGCCACCAGTTCTGTTCGCCAGCGTGCTGCACTATTAGAATGCGTTTTTCATTTACAACTGCTGCGCTGGTGGCGGTGATCGCGGGTTCGCATTGTGGATCAAGTGTCCAACCAAATGGCGATCCGAGCATATCAACCGACAAACTGCCGGCAGCGTCAGAAGCGGTGGTGATTACAGGAGTCGCGTTGAGTGCTTGTGAGACTTGTAACGCGATCCCATTTGCGCCACCGCGATGTCCAGATAACATAGGGATCACGAATTGGCCGTGATCGTCAATGCAGATCACGCCGGGGTCGGTGCGTTTGTCTTCTAGCAAAGGGCCGATCATTCGGCTGACAATGCCCGCAGCAAAAAAGCAGATATGGTGATCATATTGCTTAAATTGAGGAGGAAGAAAACCAGAAAGCGGCAGGGTTAACTCATCGGCTTCTGGGTATTCTTCTTGTCCAACTGGTGCAATAAAGACATCAGCAAACGGAAACGTTTTAGCTAAGCGTTTGGCTTGCCTTGCTCCGTGTAGCGTGATGGCATAAATGGCGATTTTCATTACGCTTTACCGCCAATAGTTTTATCGATGCCATCTTTACCACTATCAGCTTTACCACCATCAAGAACGGCACATTTCTTTGATTCATTAGTACCACGTAGTACGCCACGACGAGCGCGAACAGAAAGCTGAACCATAGAGAAGTAGCGGTTTTCATTCGGTACATCACGTAGGTCAGAGTAAAGCTCTTGTTTCTCTGTGGTGGCATGCGACACGTAGGTTGCACAATCCAACATGTCCATCGACTCAAGTTGAGTGATCAGCTTAGGGATAACGCGACCTGCTTTGATTAACATGATGGTGTCAAAATCTTCGACTAGCCTTTCTAAACACTCGATACCCCATGTCGCAGGTACAACACAAAAACGCTCCTGACCGTCAGCAAGTGGAATTTTTGTTTGTGATGGAATAGCGGTAACTGAAGTGATACCCGGAATGATCACCGGATCAAGTTCAGGAAGTAGCTCTGTCAGTTCTTCTTGGATGTATGCCCATGTGCTGTAAACCGATGGATCACCTTCGGTTGCAAATGCCACGTCTTTACCTTGCTTTAATAGTTCAACAATTGTGACGGCGGCTTTACGCCATGCAGGAACGTTGATGTTTGGGTCACGCGTCATTGGGAAATGCAAAAATAGGTATTCGCCTTTCATGCTTTCAGGGCTAACAGAACCCGCGGCAATTTGTTGAGCAAAAGAGTGGTTACTGCCCGCGTCCTTTTCTGGAAACGCGACAATGTCGACGGTGCTGAGTAGTCGGTGAGCTTTAAGTGTTAATAATTCTGGGTCTCCAGTGCCGACACCAATTGCGTACATAGTTCCTAATTTCATCTGTGCTTTCTCTAATTATGTTTTTATTTAATATGTTGAGTGGCGCTTAATTAAAAAATTAAGCGCTTATTTCTGAATAAACGGCTTGGTAAAAATAAATAAGTGAATCGGATTTTCTGATTGATAACGGGTGTAGTGAGCGAGTGGTACGCCTGTTGATATAGAGACCAGTTGAACCTGTGTCGGAGCATCGCTGTCTTTACTCCATTGATGAAGTTCGCAAACTGAATCGACAGTCACTGCAGAACCGATCACGACGCCTCCCGGTTTTATTGCTGACCAACAGAAATCTAAAATGGTGTGCATGTTGCCGCGGCTTCCACCAATAAAA
Source organism: Vibrio sp. 10N.247.310.17 (assembly GCF_041466605.1). Lineage (NCBI taxonomy): Bacteria > Pseudomonadati > Pseudomonadota > Gammaproteobacteria > Vibrionales > Vibrionaceae > Vibrio > Vibrio sp. 10N.247.310.17. The sequence continues at coordinate 26,501 of NZ_JBFSTC010000060.1, forward strand.
ATACTGTCTGGCTGAGGCAAGGTGTCGAGCTGCATTGGGGCTTTATCTCGAATCAGTTGTACGTTGTCGGTACCGTGCGCTCTAAAGTTAGCCTCGACCGACTCATAACATTCTTGGTTTGATTCAATGGTGAAGACTTGTCCTTGATAGCACTGTTTAGCGGCTTCTATCGCAATAGAACCTGAGCCTGTGCCTATATCCCACACCACAGATCTTGGTTGAATACCCATACTTGCTAACGCTAAGTGACGAACGGGCTGTTTGGTAATTAAGCCGCGCTTAGGCATGCGCTTCATGAAGTCATCATCGTTGGCGTATTGGCCCAATTCACCCCACGCATGAGGTAGCGTTCGGTGCAGTACCATTACATTGAGCGTAGAGAAGTCGTCGGAACTTTTTAGTGCGAGGTCTTCGAGAGTCCACTGGCTTATCTTTTCGTTGGTGCCACCTAAGTTCTCACATACCCAAGCCGTCCAACCTTGTTGATTAAAGTCGACTAAGTGTTTCGCAATACGAGCTGGGTTGTTTTGAACATCGGTTAGCAAGCAGTAGCTAGTTCCCCATTGCATTTGGCTTGCGATACCTTTAATGCCATCGTAATGCTGCTTTCTTCCATGTAGCGAAATCGCTTTGGTTTCTTGCCATGCAATGCCTACTCGGCTACAGGCCAATTGCATTGAGCAAGGTGAGGGGATGAAACGTATCTCTTCATTTGGCAGCTTTTTCAGAAGAGATTCACCGATACCAAAGAACAATGGGTCGCCAGAAGCCAATACCACAACTCCGCCTTCTTCACATTCATCAATGAGCTTAGAAAACCAGATTTTATAGCCTTCATTCATCGATAAACGTTGGCCTTTGAATTGGGGGAACCAATCCAAAAGTCGGTCGTTACCGGCAACAACGCGAGCAGACTCCACGGCATTAACAGCTCGACTGGTTAGGCTTAAACACCCATCTTCGGGTACTCCGACTACCGTGATAGCCGATTGATAGCAATCGATAAGCTGAGAGTGAGTACTTACATTATTCATTTTACTGACTCAGCAAGTAGGGCGTGAATAGTCGATACCACTAACGGGCTGCCACCTTTACGGCCTAGGCTGGCAATGTAAGGCACGGTGTTTTGTTCGGTTAATGCTTGCTTCGATTCATCTGCTTTTACGAAACCAACAGGAATGCCAATGATCAATGCAGGTTTTGTTTCGCCTGCTTCTATCATGCGCAATAGCTCAAGTAATGCGGTAGGCGCATTGCCTACACCTATGATAGAGCCGTCGAGTAGGCCGTTATCGCGGGCATAACGCATTGAGTGAATAGCACGTGTTTCGCCTGTCTCTTTGGCCGTGCTAATGACGTCTGGATGACTAATGAAGCACTGTGCTTTATTGCCGTAAGCGTTGAGGCGAGTTTGATTTAAACCTGTCACGATCATGCTGACATCGGTAATGAGGTTGGCACCGTTTTTTAAAGCGGTAATGGCAGATTCAATCGCGTTGTCGCTGAATTGATATAATTTAGCGTATTCAAAATCACCCGTAGTATGAATGGCACGACGAACCACATTCCATTCACCTTGATTGAAGTTATGTCCCCCATGGAGAGTTTCTATTTCTTCATCGATGATAGAGAAGGAGTCACTTTCAATTTGACGGCCTTGCTTGGTCATTTGACGCATATCGTTAGTCATGGAGTTTTCCTTGTTCATGCTTATTCATCATGAAAGTGAGTGTTGGTATCACTTCCTTTTGAGCAGAGATGTTCTGCTAATAGATCGCCGTTAAAATCGATCAATTTGAATTCAATGCTGACGTGATGTTTGACATACACAGCAGCGTGCTCTGCAGCTTGTTTGCAGAGCAAGGTAAGAAAGTCGTAATTGGGAATCTCTTGGCCCGATTGGGCTTCTTTCCATGTATCGAGTACGTGGCGGCCTGTGTTGGCTTGGCTAACAGCTTCGGCAAACTCACTCGATGCACCCGATTGAATGGCGAGGTCGGCCAGCAATGAAAAGTCGATAGCTTTACCGGATACGTGAGTCATCATGTGCCCAGCGACCATCTTGCCTAGTTTGCCTATCATGGCGACGACGGTGATTTTGCTCACTTGATAACGTTTTGCTGCGCGCAGTCCGACCCCAACAAAATCACCCACTTGGATAAAACACATCGAGTCATAACTTGGTAGCATGGCCATCGCTGACTTTTCGGTTCGAGATCCTGTCGTGAGAACCAAGTGGTTTTGGCCATTTTGTTTCGCTATTTGTACCGATTGACGCACTGATGCTGAAAACGCTGAAGTGGAGTAGGGTTTTACCGTTCCGCGTGTCCCGAGAATGGAAATACCACCGATTAAACCGAGTCTTGGCCCAATGGTTTCCTTGGCTCGCTCTTCTCCATCTGGGACGCAAATTTCCAGTGATATACCGACGTGTTTTTTCTGTTGACTGGTCGCTTGGTTCCATTCCAAAGTCACCATATCGAGAATGTTTTTTCGAGGAACGGGATTAATCGCCGCCTGACCGACGGGAAGTTCTAATCCGGGTAGAGTCACACGAGCTACGCCAACACCCCCATCGATGTGAAAACCGGGCTCTGAATGCCAGCGGGCAATACTCTGAATATGGGCTTCGTGGGTACAATCAGGATCGTCTCCTGCATCTTTAACAATGCTGGCGGTCACCGCATCGTTGGATGTTTGGATAAACGCGACCTTAAACGTAGCGGGCTCACCATTAGGTAGAGTGATGGATATATAGTCAGGCTTTTGTCCGGTTAATAGTGTTTGAACTGCCGCTCTGCTTGCTGCCGCTGCGCACGCACCTGTGGTAAACCCACTGCGGAGATCGGACTTATTTTTGGATCGTTTAACTTTTGTGACCACAGTATTCTTCATCTACGTTTTAGGTATTGACGAATACAGAGCGTTCCCTTGTTAGACAAGGTATGGATGGTGTTGAGTTTTCCCGCTCGATATTCATGTGTGTCCAGGTATTCTGACTTACGATGTTGAGGTTCTCATTGCGCTTTACTCCTTCCCAAGTCGTGTGACTCAGTGGCTTGTAAAGGGCTCATCGCTTACAGCTGCGGGTACAGTTCAGGAGTTACACCTGATTCCCTGATGTGACGTTATACTTCGATATCTATCCTGAGGATTTCTCCGTTGTTTGGTGTTTCTATTATTTGCTTTGGTGTCCCTAAACTGGCTAATGTTTTTATCCAGTCGCCATGTCCGAGCAGCAAAATAGGGTTCTCATTGTTGTGGTGACGAGAAACTCGTTGGATCCACTGAATCGCCATTGTTCTTCGTTGCTGTTCTGAATCGAACTCACTGAGCTCCATTTGAGAAATGACGGGCACTTTCAGGTAGCGTGCGATGGTTTTAGCACTGGAAATCGCACGGCCTAATTGACTGGTGTAAATAGCATTGAGGGTCAATGATTTTTGAGTTGCAAGATAACGACCGACGTTATGCATCTGTCGTTTGCCTTTCATTGTCAGAGGGCTATCCAGTTGATTCTGTGCTTTGCCTATTCGATTCCATTCGGTTTCGCCATGACGAATCGCAATGATGGTGAAGCGTTCAGCTTTCATTACTTTTCTCCATCAAAATGGAAACAATGAATAGTGCGCCAAACGCGGTGGTGACAACACCAAGAGGCAGTTCTTGAGGAGCAACTAAGGTTCTCGCCAAAATATCACTTAATAGCATAAGCAAAGCCCCAATCAGCCCTGAAGTGATGAGTAATTTTTTGTGTAATGGGCCGATGATTTTCTTCGCGATATGAGGAACCATCAAGCCAATAAATCCGACAACTCCGATGATAGAAACAAAACATGCCGTTGCAAAAGCGCAGATAATAAAGACACCGCTTTGCAGGCGTTTTGTGTCTACGCCCATGGTTTGTGCTACGTCGTCTCCTGCAAGTAAACAATCTAACTGGCGATGTTTTAATATACCTAGGGCTATCAAGGCGATAAGTCCAGCAAGCACAATTAGCACATTGTCCCAGCGTGCGTTTCCTAGGCCTCCTAGCGACCAAAATAGAATCGAATGGGCAGCGCGTTGATCACCATGGAAGACCAAGAAGTTAGTCAAGGCTGTAAATAAAAATGAAATAGCCAACCCGGCTAAAACAATTTGAGAAGACGCTTGCCCATCCACTTTTCTGACTAGAAATAGCACTGCCGAAGCCGAGATTATTCCACCGATAAAAGCGGCGAGTGGAAGTGTCCAAATGCCGATAGCGCTGCCGATGACTGTAATCACAAAGACTGCTCCAGTTGCGGCACCGGATGACAATCCAAAAATGAAAGGGTCGGCAAGATCGTTTTTTGTCACGGTTTGTAATAACGCCCCAACAATACCTAACCCAGCACCGCAAATAATAGCGATGATTGTTCTAGGTAAGCGCAGGTGCAGTACGACTTGATCTATCGGAGAGTCGATCTGTTGACTCATCGCCGCTGAAAAAATCGTAGCGACTTGTGCAAAAGATAGCTGAACGCTGCCTAAACTCAGAGAAAACATCGCTAAGAGGGCAAAAACAGAACTGAATACGCAGGTGTTCAGTGCGGTTCGGTTCAGGTTAGTACTAAGACTTGTCATGGATTTCTTGGATGCGCTGTGCCAATTTTTCAATTGCAGCTATGTTTGCTGGCCCGGGAGTAATTTCCTCATAACGCAGAGGAAGATATTGGGTGGTCTTTACCGCTGTGGTCAGCTTCATCGCTGGGTGCTGTTCCAAAAAGGCTTGCATGCCTTTAGCGCCTGTCCCATTTTGATAATCGAGAAGAATAATGACATCAGGGTTATGCATCGCAACTGACTCCCATGATGTGGTTCCCCAGCTGATATCCAGATCTTTCATTACATTGGCGCCACCTGCCGCTTCTATCATGGCGCTCACTGTCGCGTACTTTCCTGCTGTGAATGGTTTCTCTTCCCCTGAATCATACAGAAAGACTTTAAGAGGGGTTTGATTCTGGGTTTGCTGTTGAATCAATATTAATTGCTCTCTCCAAGTGGAGATAAGAGTTTGAGCTCTGTCTTGCTGACCGAATAAAGTCGCAAGGCGTGTCACGTCATCAAACATCTGTTCCATGTTAGCTGGCTGCTTATCTTTACGGATATGGCTGCAACTCTCATTAAGAATCAGAGTATTGATACCAAACTCTTTCAGAGAATCAGGCGTGACTGAGCCGCCCAACCGCATACCGTAATTCCATCCTGCAAAGAAAACATCAGGGTTGGCATTAACTAACACCTCTAAAGAAGGATATTTCGGTGCGAGCTCCGGAATGCTGCCCTGGAGGCGATTAAATTCAGGGGTCGTTTTGTAGTACCCGCTAATACCGGTCACTCCGATCATATTCTCTTCAAGCCCGAGAGAAAATGCCATCTCAGACATATTGATATCGTGAGTGATTAAGGTTTTCGGCGCTTTATCTAAGGTAAGTGTAGAGTCGCAGTTTTCTACCGTAATTTGGGCTTGTGCGGACACGGTAAGTAATAAAGTTAATGCTGATAGTTTTTTCATGAAAGCTCCTGTCCTTGGTCGAGTTCAATGTCGAAAAATTTGCTTGTTTTCTGTGTGCGCTTATTGGTCGTGCTGATTAAATCGACTTCAAAGATCGGCTTAAGTTGATTGTGAGTCAGTAGTTCTTCTACCTTTCCTTTCGCGACTACCTGGCCGTGTTCCAAAATCGCAATGTGCGTCGCGAACTTGGCCGCAAGGGAAATATCATGCAGTGAGCAAATCAGTGTTTTACCTTGCTCTTTCAATAGTGATAAAACTTCCCCTTGAGCACATGGATCTAGATGATTTAGAGGCTCATCCAATACCAGGAACTCGGTGTTCTGACATAAAGATCGTGCAATATGCGCTCGCTGCTTCTGGCCGCCTGAGAGCTGTCCCATTCTTCGTTCGAGGAAAGTATCGATCTTTAGTGCTTTACTCGTTTGGTCAAGTGAAAAGCTAGAAGTGGCTTGATTGGAAGCGGTTAGTTGAATGTACTCTCTGAGTGTTAAACGACCATCCACTTGACTGTGTTGTGGAAGGTAACTGATTTGTTTTGCTCTTTGCTGGCAAGTTAACTTACGTAGCGGCAATTGGTTTATGACGACTTCGCCTTTGAAGGGAAGTAAATTAACCAGTGCCTTTAATAACGTGGTTTTTCCGGAACCATTGCGTCCAATGACTACCCAGCGCTCACTTTGATTAATTTTCAGATCGAGTGGGTGCAGTCGTTGAGTGTTTTGTTGTTGAACTGAAAGTTTGTGGCAAAGAAGCATGAGTTACTGAGAATGGTTTGTTTTTAACAAGTGCTATTACATTAAAATTTAAACGTTTGCGTAACATTGATCTCAGCACGTAAAATCCCCACTATTATCAAAATAATCTATAAGTTAACGCTTGTGCTACGTGAAAGGGTTAGGATTGATTAGTGAAAGAATAGAAGAATAGAAGAATAGAAGAATAGAAGAATAGAAGAATAGAAGAATAGAAGAATAGAA
>NZ_JBFSTC010000060.1:33113-33188 GCF_041466605.1 Vibrio sp. 10N.247.310.17
GAAAGAAAAAAGCCTCTGAGAATGAAGTGACCCCGTAAAGTTGGACATTTCTGTTAAGCGGCTTTCAAGGCCTGA
>NZ_JBFSTC010000061.1:0-33112 GCF_041466605.1 Vibrio sp. 10N.247.310.17
GGGATTATCTGCTAACTGCAAGATCGTTCAAGTCTTCTTAAACGATCGGCATTAGACTTCCAGTCGGCTTTTTGATTATTAAAGATCGGCAATAATGCACTAAAATCATGGTTGATGTTTTCGTAACCAGGAAAGTACTCACCTGAATATGGTTCTTTGAGTAACTCAGACACAACCATTTGGTCAATGTACCTTTCAAGATAAAATGCACGTCCTCGTGATGGCTTAGGAAGGTGCACTTTCAATCGACCCACATAGTTTGAATATTCCGTTAACTCACGGATTTTATAACTATGTGAATTCGGAATATTTGGTCTTTCTAATACTTCATAAATACCACCAAAGAGCCAAATATTATTCTCAGGATAGAAGTCAATTAATGAAAAAATGTATTTTCGAGTAAACTCATTTTTTGAACTTCTCCACGTATTCCAATGAAACCAAGTATTTTTGTCCTCAACATAAACATCTAAAGGCTGATTCTCGCCGTTCCATCGAGCACAATGAAATTTGTATTCAGTTGGATCGCTTATTCTAAGAACTGATTTTAATGTAATTCTGTCCATCATTTCCTCAAAGGCTATAATCGTTCTTAGACAGAAAAATTCTGCATTTAAATATAGAATTTTTCTATCTAGTTTCATACGCACGGCACTCTACCATGATTAATCACAGTATTTCAGTGACTTAAAACATAGATAAACTCATTGAATGACAAAATGCAGAATATTTCTATATAGTATGATTTTAGCGAAAACCTCACTGAGCTGTACGTAAACACAGTACCCACCTTACATACCCCAAACACAAAAAAGCCTGCCATCTGTGAGAACATAAATGGCAGGCTTTATACGTTACTTAAGCTTGTGAATTGCTAGCTTACGCCGCTTCGAATGCGAGGGCCTTCTTCTCTACCTGACGGAAGATCAGCGTTAATACACCATTCACTGCTAGGTAGAATGCGCCAGCAATGCCGAACACTGTGAGTGTGTCGTAGGTTTGGCCGTTGATACGCTGAGCGTAGCCCATTAAATCCATGATGGTGATGGTGCTTGCCAGTGATGTACCTTTGAAGACTAGAATCACTTCGTTCGAGTAAGCTGGAACGGCGCGACGTAGTGCGTATGGCAGTAACACTTTAAGCGTCGCAATTTTGTCCATGCCTAATGCACGACATGCTTCCCACTGCCCTGCTGGAATCGCGTTGAATGCGCCTCTGAACAGTAGCGTGCTGTATGCCGCGGTGTTCAATGCTACTGCTAACATTGCGCAGAACCAAGGTTGGCTAAGCCATGTCCATAGGAAGCTTTCACGAATCCAATCGAATTGACCCGGGCCGTAATACACCAAAAAAATCTGAACCAACAATGGTGTGCCGGTAAACAGCGTAATGATGCCACGAGTTAACCAGTGAATCGCCGGTATTCTTAGGATTAGCGTTACCGTCATCAGCAATGACAAGATACAACCAACAAGCAATGAAGCGCCTGTGAGTTGCAGACTGGTCGCTAAGCCTTCAAGCATTTGAGAGAGGTATTGTTGATTCATGCCATTGCCCCTTTGTTACCCAAACCTTGAATAGAGAACTTACCATCAATCACTTTTACCAATCTTTGTGTGATTAAAGTGATGACCAAGTAGATTGCTGCTGCTGTCGCGTACCAAGTAAATGCTTCGTGCGTTGCCGCTGATGTTAGTTGTGCTTGTTTCAACAAATCCGTTACGCCAATCAGCGATACTAATGCGGTGTCTTTCAGTAACACTAACCATTGGTTGGTTAACCCTGGTAGCGCGTGTCTTACCGCTTGAGGTAAAACTATACGAAAGAATGAACGTGATTGAGAGATACCAAGCGCGCTTGCTGCTTCTCTCTGCCCTTTGCTTACTGCTTTTAATGCACCACGCAAGGTTTGCGAAGCATAAGAAGCAAAGATAAGTGACAGTGCAACAACACCAGATAAGAACGGGCTCACTTCTATGAAGTCGCCAGTGATCATGAACAGAACTTGTGTCGAACCAAAGTAGATAAACAGTACGACCAAAATTTCTGGTAAACCACGAACAATCGTCACAAATGCAGTCGTTGGCCATTTGATTGCAATACGACGAGACATCTCACCACTTGCAAACAACACTGCTAGAACCAATCCAACCAATAGGCTTACGAACGCAAGCTGAACTGTCATCCAGCTTGCTTCGACGAGCCCTAAAGAGTAACCCGTTAATTCCATAAATTACTTACCGAAGTACTTGTTAAAGATCTTGTCGTATTCGCCGTTCGCTTTCACTGCTGCAAGTGCAACGTTAAGCTGATCTACAAGTTCTTGGTTACTCTTGTTTACTGCGATACCAAAGCCGTTACCGAAGTACTCTTGGTTTGTTACTTGGTCGCCTACATATCTTAGGTTGTCTTGCTTTTTGAACCATTCAGCTACTACCGCTGTGTCACCAAATACTGAATCGATACGACCGTTTTTCATGTCGATGAATGCATCTTGGTAGCTTGAGTAAGGTACCGCTGTTACGCCAGCCATTTGCTCAAGTAGGAAGCTCTGGTGAGTTGAACCGTTTTGAACACCAACACGCTTACCTTCTAGTGCCGCTTGGTCTGCTACTTTGCCTTCAATAGAGATGAATGCTGCTGAGTTGTCGTAGTAAGCGTTAGAGAAGTTTACTTGTTTAAGACGTGCTTCAGTGATGTCCATTGCCGAAATAGCGGCATCGTAACGTTTGAATTTAAGCGCTGGGATCAAGCTATCGAACGCTTGGTTGTGAAAAGTACAAGTTGCTTTCATCTCTTCACAAAGTGCGTTTGCTAGGTCTACGTCAAAACCTTGGATTTGGTTGTTCTCGTCCATGTATTCGAATGGTGCGTAAGTTGCTTCCATTGCGAATTTGATTTCGTCTTGTGCCGATGCATTAACAGCCATGCCTGCTGAAGAAAGGCCGATAAGTGAAGCTAGTAGAATCTTTTTCATTTTGTTACTCCGAATCTGTGTGATTTTGACCTGTGGCCATTTTTATAATTTGATTGTTTTAATCGATGTTGTGTTTAGCTAAATCTAGTGAGTCAACTTAGGTTTAATGCGTAAGATACTCGGCAAACTCGGGTGTCTGCGGGTTAACGAATGAATCGCTGGTGCCGTGTTCAACGATGTACCCTTTTTCTAGATACAGAACGTGGCTAGCAATCTTCTTCGCGAAATCAACTTCGTGTGTCACAACCACTTGAGTAATGCCCGTTCCACTCAACTCTTTAATAATGCTCACAACTTGGTTGGTGATCTCAGGATCAAGCGCCGCTGTTGGTTCATCAAACAACAACACATCCGGTTTCATCATCAGCGCACGTGCAATCGCAACACGCTGTTGTTGACCACCAGACAGTTGAAGTGGCCAAGCGTCTGCTTTGTCGGCAAGTTGAAGTGTCTTTAGCACTTCTTGAGCTTGCTTTATCGCTTCTTGTTTATCTAAACCCGCGACTTTGGTGGGAGCTTCAATTAAGTTTTCCATCACCGTCATATGTGGCCACAAGTTGTATTGTTGGAACACCATGCCAACTTTACGACGAAGTTTAAGCCCCTGCTTTTCTTGGATCTGGCTTGAAAAATCGAATTGCTCGTTCGCAATGTCTAATTCGCCGTTGTCCGCGATTTCTAACAGGTTCAATACACGCAGTAATGAACTCTTGCCCGCGCCGCTTGGGCCAAGCAATACCAAGGTTTCGCCACTTTCACAGTCAAAGCTGATGTCATGAAGAACTTGGGTATTACCGTATGATTTGTTGATGCTCTTTACTTGAATACTCATGCCACAATACTGCATTAATTGTCATTTGTTGGTTATTCTATTCAATTCGATGTTTTATGCAAGAAAAATGTATAAAAAACTGTTTTGTTGAATTTTTGTAACGAGAGTTGTGCAAAAAACAGTCGCTATAACTGGTCTTATAACCAAAAATCACAAGTTACTGATAAGCTTGATATCGAGGAAAAAGCAAACGTTTCTCTTCCAATTAAAAAATCAGTACAAGATCTAAGAACCTGTAGCTTCCATTAGCTATTGGCTTACGCTCACATGCATAAAAATTAGAATCAAATAGCTCATTTGATCTTTATTTCAAGCCTCACTTAATGCTTAATGTTCCTTTTGAACAGTATCGATTTCCTCACTTGCTAGGCATCAAAATCCGAAAATTGAGTATCCTAGGAAGCATCAGTCAGCGATGCGTGCTTTAATGGTTTCTCTTGTAAGCAACAAACATTTACGAACGACTAGCACTTGATTCGTGACAAGTACGTACAAACAACAAGCCATCTACTCTTAAAGCGACAACACATTAAGGCAGTCATATGCAAAACGATGTCTCTTCTACGCGTGACTCTACTCAGCGAACGGCTCAACGATCTACTCAAAAAGCGCCACAACCCAAACCTGAGAAGAAAAGCCTCAGTATTTTATTTGAGCTCAGCAAATTTATTCAGCCCTATAAAGGCCGTGTGATTGCAGCGCTGATCGCTTTGATCTTCACGGCGAGCTTAACTCTTTCGGTCGGACACGGTATTCGTCTTCTTATCGACCAAGGCTTCAGCCAACAATCGTTGTCAGACCTAGGCAGTGCGATTCAATTCATCATGGTTGTAGTCGTGCTGATCTCGATTGGCACCTTCTTTCGCTTCTATTTGGTCTCTTCTGTTGGTGAGCGAGTAAGTGCGGATATACGCCTGTCGGTTTTCAATCACGTGGTGACGCTTCATCCGAGTTACTTTGAAACCAATGGCAGTGGCGACATCATGTCGCGCATCACAACCGACACAACTCTGCTTCAAAGCATCATAGGTTCGTCGTTCTCTATGGCGATGCGCAGTGCATTAATGTGTATTGGCGCAATCATCATGCTGTTCGCGACCAACATTAAGCTAACGCTGATCGTGTTGGCCTCTGTGCCGTTTATCCTAATTCCGATTTTGGTATACGGTCGACGAGTGAGAGCCCTATCTCGCCAAAGCCAAGATTCGATGTCTGATGTGGGTTCTTATGCCGGCGAAGCGATTGAACACATCAAGACGATGCAAAGCTACAGCCGAGAAGCACAAGAGAAAGCGTCATTTGCGATTGAAGTGGAAAAAGCATATGAAATTGGACGTCAGCGAGTAAAGCAACGCGCGATTCTTATCTCTGGTGTGATTGTTATCGTGTTCAGTGCGATTGCAGGCATGCTTTGGGTTGGTGGCAGCGATGTCATCAACGGCACGATGTCGGCGGGTGACTTAGCGGCGTTTGTCTTCTATGCGATCATGGTCGCTTCGTCATTAGGTACGATTTCTGAAGTGATGGGTGAGTTGCAACGTGCGGCAGGTGCGACAGAACGATTAATTGAAATTCTGCAAGTTGAAAGCCATATTGTTGCGCCTGTAGAAAACCCAACATCACTGGATAACGTGACACCAGAAGTCGCTTTTGATGATGTGACCTTCTGTTACCCATCAAGACCCGACCAGCCCGCAACAAGCAACCTCACGCTAACGGCCCATGAAGGTAAAGTGTTGGCATTGGTTGGCCCGTCTGGCGCAGGTAAAACCACCCTATTTGAACTGCTGCAACGTTTCTACGACCCACAAATAGGCAAAGTAACGTTAGGCGGTGTTGAACTGAATCAGTTTGATCCGAATGAATTAAGAAAGCAGATGGCGCTTGTACCGCAGCAACCTGCTCTGTTCAGTAACGATGTGTTCCATAACATTCGATACGGAAACCCTGAAGCAACGGACGAGCAAGTTATCGAGGCAGCCAAGAAAGCGCACGCGCACGAGTTCATTCAGAACTTACCTGAAGGCTATCACAGCTTTCTTGGTGAACGTGGCGTGAGATTGTCTGGCGGTCAGCGTCAGCGTATTGCAATCGCACGAGCCATCTTAAAAGATCCGAATATTCTCTTATTGGATGAAGCAACCAGCGCGCTAGACAGCGAAAGTGAGCATCATGTTCAACAAGCGTTAGAAGAGTTAATGCGTGGCAGAACGACGATCATTATCGCGCATCGATTATCAACAATTAAACACGCCGACCAAATTGCGGTACTCGATAAAGGGCAGCTAGTAGACATCGGCGACCACCAGTCTCTCATCAATAGCTGCGAATTGTACCAACGCTTAGTTGAACTGCAATTCAAACACATTAATCGCTAAGTTATGGAGCAAATGCGTTCAAGTCATTAAGTAATGAAAGACTAAGTCCCTGACATTGTGTGGTTTCAAGCTTCAAAAACTTAAATCACACGTGTTGCAGTTTTGTTAATTTAACGGTAGGGTTTTTATTCCAATAACAACTTATCCCGATGATGGATAAGCAGATAACGTTAATTACCCAGATAACACTAATTACACAGATAAAAATAAGAGAGTTCGCATGGAAGCACTATTATCTGACTACCCGGTAGTAACAGAAATCCCTGTCGCTTGGGGAGAAATGGACGCGCTTAATCACGTTAACAACGCCGTATATTTTCGTTATTTCGAAACTGCTCGCTTAGATTTTTTCAAACATGTCGAGCTGATGGAAGAGATGGCGATTACCAAAGTTGGCCCTGTTCTTGGCGACACTTATTGTAAATATTTCAGACCAGTCACGTATCCAGATACGCTAATGATCGGTTCTCGTGTTACAGACATTCAAGACGACCGCTTCACCATGGAATACGCGATCGTCAGTAAGGCTCAGCAGAAGCTGACGACAATTGGCACTGCGACTATCGTTATGTTCGATTTCGCTTCAAACCAAAAAGCGCTGCTTTCACTGCGCTTAACCAATGAAATAGAAAAGATGAACACGTTGAAAAGCCCATGCTTCAAACAAGAAGCTGTGACGGAATAACGTATTCGCTAATTGAAAAAGACTCAGAAAATTTCAGACATTAAAAAGCCACTCGATTGAGTGGCTTTTTTTTGATCTTCTGGACTTTGAAGCTTTTGGCTATAGACCTTGCACGTATTGAGCGTTAGTTCGAACTTCAACCATCTGCTCTAGGTTCTGTTGTGAACCATCAACGCCGTCAATCAAACCTTGGAAGTGTTTGATAAGCTCTACTTTGTCTTGTACTTCTTTCGAACCCGCGCCGATGTTGGTCAGGTCAATGAAGAACTCGTCGAACAGACCTGAGAAATCCGTTACAGCGTCATGGTTTAAGAACTGCTCGTGGTTGTAAATGCTTGGGTAGCCACCCTTCTGTTTATCAACCGCGAAAGAGATGCCTTTCACGTTGGTAATCGTGGTCGCTTTCTCACACTTCAACATACAACCGGCTTCAATGCTTGGCTTGTTACAACCCACGGTTCTTTGGAAGAAACACTGGCGGCTGGTCATCATCAAGATTGGGTGGTAGATGCTGTAGAACAGTTTGAAGTTCTCTGGGCGGCGAATATGACGAATCTGGCCTTTGTTGATCTCGTTCGAAATGAAAGCACCAGCACAGTTCAGCTCTTCTTTCAGCGTAACCAGTGCGTGAGAGTTCGTGGTGTTCATGAATGGGCCAGCAACCCACTCGATACCCATTTCGTAAGCTTTGTAAGCAATACCCGTGTTGTTGGTTACGATGCGAGCTGGCTTGATCTCTTCAAGAATACGAACCGCTTCGTCGTAATCTTTACCGATCAATACTGCTGGGAACCAAGGAATCAAACGTGGGTTTGCTGCCAAGATGTCAATGTACTTGTTACAACGCTTCTTGAAGCTTTCAGGCAGTTTGAAGTAAACATCCGCGTCAGTTACGTCACACAGGTGCAAGTCTTCCACATCAGCGATAAGCATCGACATGGTTGGCTTCTCGTTAACCTTTGGTTGCTGAGGCAGTGCTGGCACTTCAACGTGCTTAATCACTTTCACAGAACCGTTTAAGATGAAATCGATTTCGTCTTTTAAGACCGACACTTCTTTCAAAGGAAGAATCAGACCTTCATCTAAGTTGTCGTAGTTACAGTTTTCAAGCGTATGAACCGCACTCTTCACTGATTTGAAACGCTTCTCAAGTAACGCCTGAGTAATCGCAGTCTCTTTAGCTGTTGCCAATAATGATTGAGATTGAACCGTAAAGTTTTCTTTTGGTGTGTTCACTGTCACCGTAAATGGTTGACCCACCTTAGCGCTAAACGACAATGACACGGGTGTTTTACGAATATCAAGGAACTCGATCTTGTCGCGCATTTCGCTGCCTAGGGCATTTTTCGCTTCATAAAGATCGCTGGTCACTTCTTGAATTTGTACCACTGAGATTTCATTGTTTTCTTTCGTCGCTTTATCAACGGCGTAGTTCATGCTGTTGTCACGAGGATTATCAATGAACATGTCTTTCGTTAGGTTGCCCTTAAGGAAAGAGTTGGTGAAATCACGGTTGAATACTTTGTGCAGGTTTGAATCGTCTTCGATCAACAAACCACTTTCTACAAAGCTATCAATCTGTTTGCGCCACGTATCAACGACTGTGTATACGTAATGTGCGCCTTTGATACGGCCTTCAACTTTCAATGAGTCGACTTTCGCGTCAACCAATTCAGGTAGGTCGTAGTACGCTGAATTATCTTTCAGGTTCAGTGGAAACTTGTTTCCTGCATCAGTGATTTCGTATTCATCACGACATGCTTGGCTACAACGGCCACGGTTACCTGAGTTACCCACACTTACTGAGCTTGAGTAACATTGGCCAGAGAATGCGATACACAAAGCACCGTGTACAAACACTTCGGTTAGAACATCGTGGTCGTGTGCTACTTCCGTCAGCATTTTGATTTCTGGCAGGTTCAATTCACGAGACAAGTTAACGCGTGTTGCGCCAATTTTAGACAAGAACTTAATCTGGCCTTCGTTGTGTGTCGTTAACTGAGTCGATGCGTGAACATCTAACGATGGGAAATGCTTTTTCACCAAATCGAACAAACCAAGATCTTGGACGATGATGCCATCAAGCTTAGTGTTCACAAGCTGGTTCAACAGTTTAGTGATGCTCTTAATTTCATGCTCCAGCAGCACAACGTTAAGAGTCAGAAACACTTCACAACCGTATTCATGAGCAAGGCGAATCACACCATTCAACTCATCTAACGAAAGGTTAGAGGCTCTGTTACGAGCGTTGAAGGTGTCTAAACCACAATAAACCGCATTGGCACCGGCCACGATAGCGGCTTTAATCGCCTCGACATCGCCACCTGGGGCTAATAACTCAATCTTTCTGCTCATTTTTGAAGTCGCTCACTTACTTATAATTTTTAAGGCGCGTATTCTACCTACAACACGATCTCTTTACCACCTATCAACACTTTCCAAACTAAATGACCTCAATAATGCCAAACGAATTCGATTTACCTATCCTTTATTCTTTAAGACGCTGCCCTTACGCTATGCGAGGAAGGATGGGCATCGCACTATCACAGCAGAAAGTGTTACTTCGAGAAATTGTTACCAAAGATAAGCCTAGCGAACTATTGGCCAGTTCGCCAAAAGGTACCGTTCCGGTATTGGTGTTGCCAGATGGACAAATCATAGAGCAGAGCTTGGATGTGATGAACTGGGCACTTCAGCAAAACGATCCTCAAGATCTTCTTCGTTCAAGTAATCCAACACTGAGCCAACAAGCCCACCTGCTCATCAAAACAAACGATGAAGATTTTATTGGCCACTTAGAAAAGTACAGAGCGTCTGTTCGTTACCGAAACATCGATGTTGAACAACGCCGACAAGCCTGCGAAGCGTTCATTAGTCAGTTAGAAGCGCTACTCACCGATCAACCCTACTTTTTCGGAGAAACCCCAAGCTTGGCTGACTTCGCGGTGATGCCTTTTGTCAGCCAGTTTGTGCGGGTCGAAAAGAAGTGGTTTGTGCAATCTGAATACCAAAACGTAGGACGTTGGTTAAGAGCGCACTTGGAAAGTAAGCTCTACACCCAAGTCATGAAGCAATACCCTTTGTGGAATGAAACCAAGCAAGATTGTGTTTTTGGGTAGCATTAAGTCGCTATGAATTGCTGAAGATAACTCTAGATTACTGAAGATGACTGTAAACAGTTCTAAATAAGCTTGAATACCTCTAGATTGTTATGAAAATCGTGACACTGAATTACAGGTGACGCCATTGATGGCATATTAGATATCAACGAAAATAGCCTTTCACTCAACCTCAACGTTAGTTTGAAATGCGCTATGCCAAAAAACAAAGTGAACACGCTCAACACACCTAGTCCCGATTTTAAGGGGTTCGCGAAAATTTCACTGTTAGTGGCCTTCTCGCTTGCCCTTTCAGGCTGTAGCGCGAAAAACAAAGCAACCAACACAGGCCAATCTGCCGCGCAGCAGAATCAAGCCTACACGGCGAAGAGCTTCAATAAACCCAATAGCAAAGTCACGTTGATCCTCTCTTTCTCTGGTGGCGGCACACGTGCGGCAGCGCTTTCATATGGCGTGTTGCAAGCATTGCGCGACACCAACATCGAAATCGATGGTGAAACGGTCAATCTGTTAGATGAAGTCGATATGATCAGCTCGGTATCCGGTGGCAGCTTTACCGCCGCCTATTATGGTATCTATGGCGACCAGATATTCGAAGATTACGAAGAAGCATTCCTTTATCACGAAGTCTCGAAAGATCTGCTTTCCATCCTTTTATCTCCTACTTATTGGTTCTCGTACGCCACCAGAACAGACAAAGCCACCGACTATTACAAAGCCAACATCTTCGGTGAAAGCACGTTTGCCGAGATGCACCGAGAAAATGCGCCCTACATTGTGATTAACGCAACCGACATTTCAACGGGTTCGCGCTTTTCATTCACACAAGAGTACTTTGACCTGATTTGTTCAGACTTAAACAGCTATTCCGTGTCTAGCTCGGTGGCCGCCTCTTCTGCTGTCCCTTTTGTATTTACTCCTGTCGTGCTTGAGAACAAAAACGACTGCGACAAAACAGACCACATACAACCCTTATTCGACGACACCAGTTACCGCAACCGAAATCTGATCAAGTCGTTAGAGTCATATAGCAATAAGGATGATGTGAGTTATCTCCACCTTGTGGATGGCGGGATTACTGACAACCTCGGTTTGCTGTCGGTGTATGAGATGTCTGAATACTTGCGTTACAACAACAACGAAGAGCTGAAAAACTTGTACTACACCCAGCACGCGCGTCCTATTGTCATCATTTCGGTTGATGCATCGACGAACCCAGAATCTGGCATTGGAGAGTCAATTGAAGCGCCTTCCATGAAACAAACGGTGGACGTCATCACCGATATCCAGCTGCATCGCTATAACGACACAACAAAAGATTTGATCGTCGACGAGTTGCAGTCTTGGTCGGAGCTGGCCTCTCATCAAGGTCGTAAGGTTTCTCCCCACTTCATTGAGATCAGCTTGAATAAATCAGACAACAGTGCCAAGCGATACTTGCTCAATCAAATTCCGACGGACTTTATGATAGACAAAGAAAACGTCGACCTATTGATTGAAGAAGGTAACAAACAACTTGTTGCCGATCCGGAATTTCAAAACTTCTTATCATTTGAATATAATAAATGATGCTAATCTAGTTGCTTATTAAAGTGCAACCTGGCAATCAAAAATCACGTCATAATTTCACCTTTACAAGGATCACTATGGAATTTGAAAACAACATCTTACATCTCGGGTCATTCTTTGCTGTGACCATGGGGATCGTGGTTCTATTTATCGGTCGGAGGCTCAATCAGGTCATCGGTTTTTTGAAAGAGTTCAGTATTCCAGAACCTGTCTCTGGCGGGATTTTGGCATCGCTCCTGTTCGCGGCTCTTTACGCGACAACCTCAATCGAAGTGCAGTTTGATCTGTTTGCTCGCGATGTATTATTGGTCTACTTCTTTACCACGATTGGTATTAACTCAAGTTTGAAAGACCTGTTCAAAGGCGGAAAGCCCTTGGTTATTTTGCTAGCAATCACTATCTTCTTCATGATCATGCAGAACATCGTCGGTATTTCTGTCGCATCAATGTTTAGCCTAGAGCCTGTCTTTGGTCTACTCAGCGGAAGTATTTCACTGATTGGCGGACATGGCACCGCGATTGCTTGGGCACCCAAGGTTGCAGAAGAGTTCGGCCTAGAAAGCGCAATGGAAATTGGTATCGCCAGTGCAACGTTCGGGCTGATTTTAGCCAGCCTTATGGGCGGTCCTATTGCAAAGTTTCTCATCAAGCGTCATAACCTCAAACCTACTGATGAACAATCAGGTTCAATCGATTCAAATGCCAAAAAGCAACAACAAGCCCTCACATCATTTCAATTTTTGGACGCCGTATTAGCGATCCATATTTGTGTCATTGTCGGCGCGTTGCTTAATGAATTGATCAGTCAAACAGGATTACAACCTCCACTGTTCGTATCGTGTTTGTTTGCGGGTATCGTGATCACCAACGTAATGCCAGACTCCTACCCTAGAATTTCGGGCGCAAAATGGCCGACACGCTCGCCCGCTATCGACTTAATTGCTGAAATCTCCCTGGGTACATTTTTGGCGATGTCACTAATGAGCATGCAGCTTTGGACGCTCATTGACTTGGCGGGTCCTATCTTCGCGATATTGGCAATGCAGCTGCTACTGGCCGTGATAATCAATATCTTCATCGTGTTCCCATCAATGGGTAAGACCTATGATGCGGCTGTTGTATGTGCTGGGTTCGGAGGGATTTCGTTAGGTTCAACACCGACAGCCATGGCGAATATGTCGGCAGTAAGTCAGAAGTATGGGCATTCAGCACAAGCCTTCATCATCGTGCCATTGGTATGCGCGTTCTTCATTGATTTAGCGAACGCCCTGATTATTCCTTACTTCATGAGAATGATGTAGCTGACCTTTGTTAAGACGGTACACCACAATTTGTAAAAGCGGTCTACCGCAATTTATTTAGGCGGTGTACCCCAATAAAAAGAGCCGCTCGTACAGAGCGGCTCTTTTGCTAATGACTCAATTTGACTATCACTAACGACAACCCAAAGCTTATTGAATCGCTATCGAAATCTCGACTTCAGTTTCACCTTTGTAGAATTCAAAATCTGTTGTGTAAGTTCGAACATGTGGGCAATCTGCAGCGTTGAAATACGCCCACACTTCACCCCATAGGTCGATCACTGCTTGAGGGAGTTCACCTTCAGCAGAAAACGTTAAGTATTTACCTGCTTGTATTTCGGTTTCGACAAGCGCATCTAAATTGTTATCGGTGAGTGCGCTAGTACAAGCGATGACATCAAATTCACCCGTAAAGTCAGACTCGTAGTTTGTGTAGACACCATACACTTTTGAATCAGGCGTTAATTTTGGAAACGCTTGGTCAAAAAAGCCCTGCCACAATTGCCCTATCTTGGCTTTGGCTGGGTCAATCTCATCGGTATTAGTGGTTCTTACTGAAAAACCATACGCCTTTACGGCTTCAATCGTTTCTACTTTCATTCGTTTTATTCCTAAGCCAATTGACGATCTAACTGTATTGAATCCAATGTTTTGTAAAATAACGCGACTAATCTTGTATCTCTTTATGGCCACACTTTTCACAGACAAGGTGACGAGAAAACTCATCCATTGACGCGATAAACGGGCCAAGGAACCAACCTTTTATCATGCCTGCCCAAAACTCGCTTCGCTTTTGGTTAGGTTTGTCTGCAAACGCACTCGTCTTTCTGACCAACACAACAACATGTTGTGTGTCTTCTCTGCACGCGGTGCAATAGCATTGTTCTATGGTGTTATTCATTTGAAAGCCTATGACGTTTTGAATGAAATCTGCTGAAAATGAGGATTGTCGACACAGACTTCTAGTGTGGAAAGATCAGTGAGTACGACAAGTTGTTCTACACCTTGAATACTGACCTTAATGCACTCTTCACGGCTATCATTGCGTTGAGTATCTAATCCGACACATTCAATCTGCTCGCCAGACTTCAGCGTTAATTTGATTGGGTATCGGTGCATACACACAATCTCAATATAATCGTAATCGTTGCAACTAATCATAATACCCCTCCAATTCATCCACCACGCTAATGCGACACGCCATACTATGCAATATGCATATAATCAATCATTTACCCAAATCACATTGATGTTCGTCCGAAACTAAACTTGTTTCTAAACCTATTTCTAAATTTGCTTCTAAACCTAATTCTAAACTTAGCTTAATCCAGCTTAACCCATTCACGTTTCTTCTACTCACGCCTGCTTATTCTTTCATTGTTAAATAATAATCGAGAACAAAACAATGAAAACCATGAACCATTTACACGTGTTAGCTTTTTTAGGATTAGTCACTTCAATGATGACGTTTAATGCAAGTGCCGCCTCTGAAATCGATGCGAGGCACTTTGCCAATGGTAAAGCCAAATACACGCAGCTTTGTCGGGTGTGTCATGGCGACAAAGGACACGGTGATGGCCCCACTGCCGCTTCATTGCCACACAAGCCCGCCAATATCGCTAATAAACTAGGCGGCTTTTTTACCAGTCCAAGTTCTTTGGCGGATGACATTTTAGAAGGTAACGTAGAACAAGGTATGCCAGCATGGCAAGGTGTTATCACAAAGCAAGACGCGTTAGATGTCTTGTCATATATAGATTCAATTCAGTAAATTTTCACTTGTTTGAGCATTCTTGTATAAACACCATGAGGGGCTACATTGTCACGCGTGGCTATATCGGGGACTGCGATTACTTGATCGCTTTCCAATAATGATAAAGCCCGTTGATATCTGAAGAACACATCAACGACATCGCGCCTTTGATCTGTTCTTCGCTCCACTCCCACCATTTCATTTCTAACAACTGAGCAATCTCAGTGTCATCGAATCGATAACGGATATGACGTGCAGGGTTTGAACCGACAATCGAGTATGGCGCTACATCTTTGGTCACAACCGCTCTACTCGCGATAATCGCCCCGTCACCAACCTTAACACCACTCATGATCATCGCTTCTGTACCGATCCACACATCATTACCAATCACAGTATCGCCAGAGCGTTCAAAGCCGTCGATCGCACCTTCAAACTTCTCGTCGTCTTGATAGAAAAACGGGAAAGTGCTGACCCACTGATTTTGGTGGCCTTGGTTTCCCGCCATCATAAATACGGCACCTGAACCAATCGAGCAATAACTGCCGATGATCAACTTGTCGATGTCTGTTCTATCCGGTAATAGGTAACGCGCACAGTCATCAAAGCTGTGGTTATGGTAGTAACCCGAGTAATAGCTGTGCTCACCCACGATGATGTTTGGGTTGGTCACTTGTTCTTTGAGTGACTTTCCGACAAACGGACTTTCAAAATAGTTTTTCATGTTTGTACTCTTAGTTTCGTTCTTTTAGTTAGGTACTTTTGTTGCGTGTTTATGGTTTTAACTGGTTTGTCTTAGTGTAAAGGCCAACGTGCCCTATCGACCGCCCGCAATATCAATAAATGAGCCGGTTACATAAGAAGCTTCGTCTGACAGTAACCACGCGATAGAGTTAGCGACTTCTTCTGGTGTGCCACCTCGTTGTAATGGTAACTGCGAAGCGAGTCTGTCTACGCGATCAGGCTCTCCGCCGTCTGCGTGCATCTCAGTGTAGATACAACCAGGCCTTACACCATTAACTCGGATATTACGCGCAGCCAATTCAAGCGATAAGCCTTTGGTCAGTGAATCCATCGCACCTTTCGATGCTGCGTAATCCACATATTCAAACGGTGCACCTGTGCGAGAAGCGGCAGACGAT
This sequence comes from Vibrio sp. 10N.247.310.17, assembly GCF_041466605.1. Lineage (NCBI taxonomy): Bacteria > Pseudomonadati > Pseudomonadota > Gammaproteobacteria > Vibrionales > Vibrionaceae > Vibrio > Vibrio sp. 10N.247.310.17. The sequence goes on from NZ_JBFSTC010000061.1 coordinate 15,758, forward strand.
ACATTCACAATCGAACCCGCACCATCAGCTTGTTTGATAAAGGCTTTACTGCACAGAAAGCAGCTTGATACGTTGGACTTCATCACCTTTTCAAAGCGATCCAATTCGATATCAACCAATGGTGACTGGGTAAACAAGATCCCGGCATTATTGACCAAATGAGTCACTGGGCCCAGCTTATTACGAGCAATCTCGAATAAGGATTTCACGTCCGATTCAACAGACACATCCGCACGTACGCTTATCGCGGTTCCGCCTTGTTCGCGAATCTCGTTCACTAAATCTTCAGCTCGCGACTCATTGTGTATAAAGTTAACGCATACGGCATAGCCTTTACTGGCCAACAATTTAGATGTCGCCGCGCCAATGCCTCGGCTTCCGCCTGTTACAATCACTACCTTGCTCAATGAAACCTCCTAATGCCACTTGTTTGTTATAACCTGATTTTTCGATGCAACCTGATCGTTCGACATAACCTGATTATTCGATACGACCTGGTTTTTCGTTACAAACTGATCGTATCGACACAAACTAATTGTTCGATACAACCTGAATCCACTGCGATCGCCAAGCCGGCGCTTCGAATGGGTCTGGCCAAAACTCAGTTTGCTTTTGAATTAAGCCATCAACAACCGTGTGAAAGGTGATCACTCGGTCTTTCAATACACTGTCTGTAACCGAAACGTCCGTTACTACCGTATCACCTTCACAGACAATTGAATTGAGCGTGAACTCCCAAACACCATTGGCTGGGTATTCAGCATTGATTGCCGTGAAGTTGTCGCGCCCTACCGTCAATTCAGACGACTGAGGCCAATAACCTTTAAAATCTGTGGCTAGCCATTCACTTGCCTTTGCAAAATCGTTGGTGCGCATTGCATCCCAAAATCCTAATACCACGTCTTTTGGTGTCATTATTCTTCCTTAAAGTCATTTACGTGTGGTGATTTTTAAACGTCGGCTTCGTTATGTGTACGTTAGCTTTCTATACGTACTTAGTTTTCTATGCGTACTTACCGATGATCGTTAAAAGATCATCGACACTGTTAGCAATGTAGTCCGGCTTGGTTTGCCAATTTTCAGGTTCAGAACGGCTATAACCCGCAGCTACCGCGATCACTTTTGCGTTCTTACCCAGTGCTACTTCAATATTGCGAGCAAACTGTGTGTCCGCTTCATGGTCACCGATGTACATCAAACAAAGCTCATTAGTCGGATCGGCGCCAAATATGTTCTCGACACATTTCACACCACCAAATGGATGGGGTTTTTGGTTGCCGTTCGAGACATCGTCATAACCCACGACCGATTTAAACAAATCGCCGATGCCATAACTGTCGATTACACCACGAATATTCAATTGAGAGTTTTGAGAGCAGATCCCATGTGGAAGATGCGCAAACTGATTAACCACGATTTCCATTCCTTCAAACAAGGCAACGGCTGTTTGGTTTTTCTCTTGATGCTCTGCCCACATTCCACCAGCGATCAACATTTCATCGTGTGATAAACCGTAATAGTCGACATATAAGGCTTGCCAGTTTTTAGCACCGTGGTTGGCTTCATGATAAAGCGCTTCGCTAAGCAAATATTTAGGTAAGTTGTCGCCTGACAATTGTGGCGCAACTAAAGAGATAATGTCTTTTGTGATTGCGATATTCTTTGGAACGGAGTTGACTAAGGTTCCATCGTAATCCCACAGGATGGCATCTAACTTCATGGTGTATCTCGTTGTTTAAATTGACGATTTCAATTTATCACTTGAAACCCTATTGAGGGAAATCTTATTGTCTTGAATTTCGAAATTTGTCTAATAGGAGCAAAGCTAGAGAACAAACCGTTACTAGCAAACAAAAACCAAACAGCCTTTGCTCACATCACTGCTTTATCAATTGCAATATATGCGTATAATCCCCGATCCATTGCGCTATCGCCATTAAAAATAGCGCCATTCAACACTTTTAATGAGTACCCAATGTCGAAACTATTTTTCAAAGGCCGTATCGAAACAAGACAGAACCACGTTCTTGCTGGCTACAACGTAAACCGCGATGTAAAAGCGGGTACTGAAGAATCTCCAATTGCTGTAGTAGTTCAAACTGAAGCGCGCAAAGCAGAAGTTGAAGCATTAGCTGCTGAAAATACTATCTTCGTTACTGTTACAGTCGACGCAGACAAAGAAGAGAACACCATCGAGCTTGATACTCTACTGAACAAGCCAAAAACGATGACGTTTGAAAAGACCCCTAACCGTAACGACCCATGTTCTTGCGGTAGCGGTAAGAAATACAAGAAGTGTTGTGCATAAGGCTTCTCACTCAAAACTGCCAATAGCACGATGAGTTAAGTAATATCTAACGGGAAGATCATTGAGGTCTTCCCGTTTTTATTTGCCTAAGCCAAACTCACAAACTCAGTCGAGGTTGTCTGGTGTATTCAAATATGTTCCACATTGGGTACATTTGTAATCACCTGTCGCGCCCGAACCTGTAACACCAAAAGATAGAAACTCCGATAAAATTCGTTGGAGTAAACTCGGTTCTTTATCTTCAGCTTGTGGTGCCTTTTGCACTTGGCTACTGAACATCGTGTACCTATGCAGTGTAAGTTTCTTACAGTTACAGCAGAACGCTCTCGTCTTCTCACTTCCATACATAATATCTATAGCCTTAACTCAAAGCACAAATTCAACACATGGCAAATATGCCACATGTTGAGTTAAATCTATATATTTTCATAAAGTTATGAGCAAATTAGCTCGCTACTCTAAAGTAACACTATGAATTCCCGGGTTTAATTTAAACGTTGTTAGGTGAAACTTGTTTGCCATTACTTGGCAAGATAGCTAACTTTTACTTTAATAGCCCTTTGTCCGCAGCACCTTCAAGTTGCACTTCTAGTTCTTTCCATAGAGCACGACTGCCTTTAGAGATACGCTCGCCATTAAAGGTCAGTACTTTGTCTTTGGATATGTTGTGCTTCTTCCAGCTGTGACCATCACCATGGATGTTATGAAGCAAAGGCGGTACTCTATCGATCGCCTTACCAAACCTGGCTTCCGGTGACTCACCCGCTTCAAACTCAAGCCATAGCTCCAAGTACTCAGTTCTTGAGTGGCTCGGTAATGAATTCAGCAAGCGCTCGACACAGTTTCGCTCTTTAAGCTTATTTTCTTCGGTCTCACTGGCATAAATGATAGTGTCTCCGGCATCGATTTCCCCAAGGTCATGAATCAACAGCATCTTCATCACTCGCGTAATATCGATTTCTTCATTGGCGTAATCTTTCAACATAAGTGCGCTCAAGCAGACGTGCCAGCTGTGTTCGGCGGAGTTTTCATAGCGATCCAATCCAACCGGTTTTGTTTGTCGATGAACGTCCTTTAATTGTTCAATTTCGACCATGAATTGCAGAATGCCTTTGATTTCTTCCACGATGAGCTTCCTTTAATTGAGCTTGAGCAACACACGAATGAGCCTTAGCTTATTTACCTGTTAGCCATAGGGTGTTCAGGGTTTAACTGAAGGAGATCCCACAAGTTACCGTAAAGATCTTCAAACACAGCAACGGTACCGTAACCTTGCTCTTTAGGCTCTCGGACAAAGTTAATGCCCAAAGACGTCATGCGTTCGTAATCACGCCAGAAATCATCGGTGTTTAAGAATAGGAATACGCGTCCACCAGCTTGGTTGCCGATGAAATCAAGTTGCTCTGGCTTGGAAGCTCTAGCAAGTAACAGGCTCACACCGGTTGAATTTGGTGGAGCAACAACAACCCAGCGTTTATCTTCTTCTGGTAAATACGTGTCTTCGATGAGATCAAACTTAAGCTTGTTTACATAAAAATCAAGCGCTTCATCGTAGTCTTTTACCACGAGTGCAATGTGGACAATATTCTGTTTCATAACATACCTTGTTGGGGTTTTAGCTACGTGGAATGATGCCATGAAGCAGGCAAAGACACTAGGTGTTAACACTTAGTTTGGTGTTATGGTTAAAACAGTCCTAAGAGTACTCATGTTTTAGTTGCTAGCAAAGCACCGCAAGTCGCCAAAAAGCCACCTGATAACCTGTTCAATAGCATCTTTGCTGAGCGCCCTTGAAATACAAAACGAGCTTTAGAGGCAGTGCAAGCATAGAGACTCAATACTCCACCTACAGCTACAGTTGAAATCACCAAAATCATCATCACATCTGTTGTGGTAAATGTTTTTAGGTCTATGAATGCGGGAAAGAAACCCATGTAAAACAAAATCGCCTTTGGGTTTGAAACTGTCATCAATAAGCCGATAGTCACGCTTGAGGCTTTCGTTCCTTGCTCCGAAGATGTACTCGATGATTCACTAACATCTGACGTCCATGTTGTGTAAGCCAACCAAAACAAATAGGTAACGCCTACATATTTAATTACCGTAGCAAATTCACCCATTGCGCTAGCTAAAGCTGATAAACCAGACAAAGCTAAGAATATAAAAATGTAATCCGCGATTAGTACGCCAAGCACCACTAACAAGCCTTGTTTCCAACCAAAGCTTAGAGACCTCGACAGAACTGCGAGAACGCTGGGTCCCGGTATGGCTGCAGATAGTAACATCGCAACAAATAGAGCTATTCCTGATGTAATTGACATGATCCCTCCCTAGATCGTTTGTCGTTCAACAATTAACCTATTTATGTGACTAAACGATTTGACCGCGCATGATAAATTGCGGGCCTGCTGCGCCACCTAGATACTGTTGATTGGTATCTTCGAAGCCGCCTTTCTGATAACAGTTAAATGCTGCGGGATTTTTGCAATTCACAGTTAAGTAAATCGACTCATACGCTGAGTAATTCGCTTTTAAATATGGAAACAAAGCTTTGACCGTGCCAGTTCCTAAACCTTTACCTTGCTGGTTTTTATCAAGCACAAAAGCTCTTAAGCCAATACTTCCTTCAGGGCAGAATTCGTAGTGCTCTGCGTAAGCGATATCCAGCTTAAAAAAACCCACAACTTCGTTATCAGACTTAATCACGTGCAAGTGCGTCGTTTCACTGCCGTCTAATAAAAACTCTGCAGCTGTACCAGCGAACTTAACCTGTTCATCGGCGAGTTGGATGGCCTGAACTAACGCCACATGTGATTCTTGAAGCCTTTCAATAGTTATCATTGTTGTTCCTTCTGTATAACACGCACGAAAAACCGACTAGAGCTCATCGCTAGTGTCTCGAGAACCGTAGTTTGGGAAGTTGATATTAAGAACGTTATCATCCTCAAGTGTGAATAGAACGCTTCCATTCTCGACACCAGTTTCGTTCCTATCTGAACAACCTAGAAACAGCTCCCAATCAAACGAATATTGAAGGCGGTATTGATTCGCATTGATGTGTAGAACGTCTTTGATTTTAATACCGTCCACCACGTGTGCCATATCATCTATGTATGACAGGTCTGGGATTAACTTTTCTTCGAAATCACTCTTATGCTCGGTTAAGAAATTGAGCAGCTCAGAACATAACTCGGAGCCTTGAATCAATGGTTTAGACAGACTAAAAAACAACATTTCTAAATACTCCAAGGATTGTTTTGATATTGGGAAGATGCGCGCGAACCTGTTACAAATTAACGCTCAGCCAACACTAACCTTTAAGGCTAAACGTTACTATTATCCGAGCTATTAAACGAGTACATTCGAACTTCATCTCGAGGAAACCAGCCCAATTTTTCGTAAAACTGTTGAGCGTTGATGTTGTCGTTATAGACAAACAAGTGGGTCTTCGGGATGCCTAACCCTGCAAGTGCGTTGACCGCCTCTGCGACAAGCTTACAACCTAACTTTTGTCCTCTAAAGTTGGCCGAGACAGCTAAATGTTGTAAATACCCACGACGTCCATCCGTTCCTACTAACACAGCGCCAATGATCTCGTTGTTACTTTCAGCCACAAAACTCAGACCAGGGTTACGATCTAAATAGCTCGCAATGCTTTCTTTCGAATCGGCATCGCGAATACTCATGCCTTCTGTCTGGCACCACAACGCGATCACTGAGTCGTAGTCTGAAATTGCCATTTCCCGAATGTTGACCACTCTACTCTCCTTGTTTATGCGGGTATTTAGTTAGCCGTGTTTCTCATAAGAATTGAATAGCCAATAAAGTTTATGTGTTAAAGAATATCTTGGCAGAACCTAAAAAGATAACCGTCTGGAGTTTGAACGATGAACTGCTTCTGAGTCGCGATCGAGTCCCCACATTGATAAGACTTTGATTCTAAGGCTAGATAAATAGAATCAGCGGCACTTTCGTTAACTCTCTGATATAGAGGTTCGATATCGATAACATCCCATTGGAAGTTAACACCACGCCCTAACGGAAACTCCAGATCACCTGAAAGCCATTTTCGACTTTTGCCCGCAATCCCTTCAAGCATCACATCAACACCATCAAGCGTTAGATAAGTAAACTCTTCATCTGGGCGCTCGTATTTCACTTCAAACCCTAACACGTCGACAAAGAAGGATTTGCTCACATTAATATCGAAACAATAAAGCTCTGGAACTACTCGTAATGTCATGATTTACCTATTCACTAAATAGCGAGAGATTAGTAAGAATCTAATCAGGATTTCCACTCTAATATAGAGTTAATTAATCTGTGTACTTTAGCTAGCTTTGTAAAGCCTTTCATTGATCTCCCAAAGCGCGTTTCTGTTCGAGTCATATGTTAGAAGTTCAATAGCTTCTTGGTAGTCACACCAACGATAATCTGTATGTTCATTTGATAATTGAGGATCTTCCGTCACTTTAACTGAGAAGGAATGCTCAGGAATGACGAATGGATGCTCAGTCCAATTGTGATTCCCTGCATAAAAGACTTTTGGAAGCATGCACATTGAATCAAGCTGCTGCCAGTTATCACCGACTAACTGAGTTTCTTCAGAAAGCTCTCGTTTTGCTGCTTCAAGAATTGATTCATTGTCTTCGCCACCACCCGATATTGCCTGCCAAACACCATTGTCCTTTCTGCGTGCGATTAAAAATCGAGATTTGTTATCGACTGTTTTGTAGGGAAAGACTAAAACTTGAAAAGGTGCTCTCATTGATTTGCCCTCCAATCATTCGCGTTTACTGCGCTAGCTTCACAAGGATGACCGGAACGCTCAACAGGTTCGTCAGAGGAAGAAACAGTGGCTCAGGTAACTCATCTAGCTTAAACCATTTCCATTGCTTACATTTATCAGGCTCTGTCACCTGCGCTTCGCCGCTAGCGTCAGAAGCAACAACAAACAGCGTAATATAGTGCTTGTTCTCTTTCTCAAAAATATCATTGGTAAAAGAAAGCTTCTCAAATGCACTAACAACTAAACCAGTCTCTTCGAGTGTTTCGCGTTTGGCACACTCTTCAATGCTCTCACCCCATTCAAGGTGTCCGCCCGGCGTTGCCCACGTATGAGCCCCATGAGAACCAATTCGCTCTCCAAGTAGTACTCGTCCTTCACGTAGAATAACCGCAGCGACACCTACTCTTACTTCATGACTCACTTAAAACTCCTTAATTCTTACCAAGTGACAAACGTACAGCTAAGTGACTAACAATTCTGAGATTGCGTTCAAACTTGCCACTAACGCCAAGCCGAGTTTAATACCAAATGTTGAGAATCATCTCGTAAAGCTCTATCGATCAATCCCAAAGGAACACTTTTACTTGCTGCCATCGGGCCTTATAACCAGCCGTCATTTTGTTGTAGTTCGCTTCTGTCATTGCTCGCTTATTCGGTTTAATCAGCATATCAAACGCGTCCTCTACACCGTATGGTGCAAACAACTTGATATCGCCTGAATCATCCAGAGTAAACCCGATAGCAAACGCAGAAAGCCAAGACTCGATACCTTGTTCAACACGATCGTATGGTTGAATCAAGCAACCGAACTTCTTAGCGTAATGCTCATGGATGGTCGCTTGGTTCTTTACATCCACGTCGACATGATGACTTAACCGCGAACGAATGCGGTTTTTGAATTCGTCCTCAGTGAGGGCTGAAGCATTATTGAAATAGACAACATCGAAGTCTTTAACTTGGTCTAGAAGCGGTTTGTTTTCGATATCATTCCAGATGATTTGAGTGATAGCACCGCCTGCAATATAGAAGTTTGGCAAGCCCACCTCACGACATACGTTGGCTGTTTCGATTAACTCAGGAACTTGTTGAATGAGGTTCTTTAGTTTTTGTTTATTCATCGCTCTCTTTTTATCTGTTCACGAATCGCACATTGCCCAACGGAAATAAGGTCTTTGATCATCCATTCGCTCAACCTCTGCACCCAACCTTTTGTAGAAATCATGCGCTTTCTTATTATGTGGACTTGCCGTCCATGCGATATACGAAGCAGATGATGACTCCGCTTGTGACTTTAAAGCCAACATAAGTTCATGGCCATACCCTTTTGATCTTTGATTTCCTGTTACCAATAGGTCGTCAAGCCAGATTGATGGCTCTCCACTGAAGGATGAATATCGATAGTGATACAGTGCGAAGCCAAAAGGCTCACAATTCCGTTCCAATATTAATGCATGGGCAAATGCGTAATCACCGAATAATGTGCGTTCGATTTTCTCTATAGTTGTCGAGATTTCACCACTAAACCCTTTCATACTCCGGTCAAAGTCAGCTTTTTGTTCAATAAACTCTAACAAGACACTTGAGTCTTCTTTCGTCGCAGTCCGTACGATCACTCTCTTCTCCATGGATGAATTTATTCGTTGTCGCCTAACGCCTGTTAATTGATGACAAATGCCACGTGTTACAAATCAGCTTGCTGCACCAATTAAGTTTTTTGTTTCGCAGACGTTATTGCTTGGGCTATTTTAGCCCTATGACTCGTTTCCCACTCAGCGAGTGTTAATGAAGCTTCGTCACTTGCTTTCTTTGAAGCCATTAGAAACACTTCGTCTTTTCTTGATTTAGGAATAACGACAATACCCTCTGCATCAGCAACAATGATATCTCCCGTAGACACCTTTGCTCCCCCGCAAGTGATTGGAGCGCCCAATTCAGAATAGATCTCTTTCTTTCCCGGTACTGGATGAACACCTTTCGCAAAAACTGGAAACTTCATATCTGAAATTTCAGTCAAATCTCGAATGACACCATCAATAATAAAACCTTTGATACCTCGACTCTTAGCGACTGCGCATACATTACCGCCGGCTACTGCATATTCGCTATCAACTCCATCCACTACAATGATGGAACCTTCTGGTGCTTCGTATATGGCTGAATGAAGCATTAAATTATCACCAGACGTTAACTGGACAGTAAACGCTTCTCCAACAACTCGCGGCATATCCTGCCAAAGAGGACCAATGCTAAAGTTAATAAAATGGTCGTTACTTAATATGTTTCCGTAATCGGTTGTCGCTAATTTAGAAAAATCTGACTGCATATTTACTCTCCACTTTCAAAGTGGGCAAATACTTCTGCACCAGTCATATTTTGTGTTTCATTTTTAAATTCGTAGTATTCGGGCTTTTCATCAATAAATATCTGATGAGTTAGCTTGTAGTCATCCCCAGACATCAATAATCCGACAGGAAGGTGATACTGATTATTTGGCACTAAAAAGTAAAACAAATGAGTACCACATTTACTGCAGAAACCTCTTTCTGCCCAATCGGATGACTTATATCTCACTACATTTGATTCACCTGATATTTTGACAGAATCAGCGCAATCAATGGCTAACATCGGACCGCCCGACCAATTTCTACACATACTACAATGACAAGCCCCCAATTCATTACTGGCGTACTCTACTTCCAACTCAACCGAGCCACATAGGCACTTTCCTTTACCTTTCATAAATCCTCCAATCTTTGCAATGTGTGTAAAATGAATAGCAGATAACGCTTTTTATACCGATGACTTAATAAGAAAGGCTATTTTTGATTTCCCTTCTCCGACAGATACGCGGCATACTTTTTAGAGATCCATTTATGAATATGAAGCCCTGTTTTACGAACAAGATACCAATCTATAGCAACTAAAATCACCAAACCGATTACAGTTCCCATTATAAAACCTCCATGCTCATTGAATTGTCACTCTAGCAAATAGGACAGAAAAGCACCGTGAACCTAGACATACTATCAATGCAAGTTGGATGAATCAGCTCGACCTGATGTTTTCAGCCATACGCCACAACACACCACTTGGGTCGGTGATACAAAACTCAAGCATTCCCCAAGGCTGTTCAACAACCTCGGAAACGGTAACTTCAAATTCCGACACTACATTAGAGTTTTGGATGTGTTGATACCAACTTTTTACGTCTTCAACCAGCAAGTGCATCATGTAATTGTGACAGTGCGCAGGTTCATAAAAGTTTTGCAGAAGGAACGCACAACCGCCGTGTCGTAGATAGGCGATATCGTGAAATTCAGACATCAGCTCGAAGCCGATTGACTGGTAAAAACGCTTGGATAAATCGAAGTCTTTCGCGGGTACGAAAGACTTAATTTCTGAGACTTTGAGGTTTTCCATCCTATATCCTTATAGTGTTGATATTCTGGTGCTGACACGCTTAACGCTTTAAGTGGTTACAGCGTTTATTCAGAGTCTTGCTGAAATGAGTCAACTTCGGCTTTAGTTAGATAACGCCACTGGCCTGCTTCAACATCCAAACGAACATCACCAATCTGTTCACGGTGAAGGCCAACAACTCGGTTTCCTACCGCAGCAAACATTCGTTTTACTTGATGAAACTTGCCTTCTGTAATGGTCAAGAGCACTTCTTTCGAGCTTACCACTTCTAGCTCTGCTGGGCGCGTTGGGGTTTTCTCGCCTTGCAACTGAACACCCGCCTTGAATTTATCTGCGACATCGTCTTTGATATCTCGTGACAATGTCACGCGATACACCTTCTTACATGACTTGGTTGGCAGCGTGATATTGAATGACCATCGCCCATCATCGGTAATTAAGACTAAGCCTGTAGTGTCTGCATCTAAGCGCCCTGCGATGTGCAGTTCAGACGCTTTCTCTAACTCTAGGTAATTGAAAAGCGATGGGTACACTTCGTCGATATTAGAACAGATGGTGCCCGCAGGCTTGTGCATTAAGATGTATCTAAACTCTCGTAGCGTTAATGCATCACCATTAAGCAGGATAGCGTTACTTTCATGAACCTGAGTAGACTCGTCTAGCACAACCACGCTGTTCACACTCACCTCACCGTTTTGGATTCGCTGAACGGCTTCGAGTTTTGTTAGTTCTGTGCTTTTACAAAGGTATTTATCAAGGCGCATTAATCGTCTGCGCCACATTTCGCACAAGGCTTATAGGTACGTTCTCCTTGAGCAATCACCACATAGTCTCGAACGCAGTTATCACATAACGCCAACTTTGGGTAAGCGTCTTTCTGTTTCTTTGCGTTAATGTCGCCTTCGGTGGTGTATACGGTTCTCATTTTGATGCCTTTGCTTGAATAACGTGAGAGGCGCAAATTGTATCACTGTTTACATCTTGGATTGGAGTGGTGGTTCATAGATAAATTGATTTTAAGTACCGCTATTCCAAGTTCCCGCCCCGTAACGGCTTAACCATGAACAACAAAATCAACGTGCCACGCCTATCAGTGGTAAAATGATAAAAGCTCACCAACTTATGAAGTCGATAATGAAAGATTGTAATCAATGCGGAAAATGCTGTATCAAATACGGAGATGGCGACCTTGCCGCGACTCAAGAAGAGATTGATTTGTGGGAGTTGTTCAACCCAGACATCTTTGAGTATGTCCGAGGAAGCGAGATCTGGTTCGACCCTGAATCTGGTGAACGTTTAACTCGCTGCCCTTTTCTGGAACTAGTTCCGACGAAAGACACCAAGGCTCAAGCCAAGTACACATGCAGCATCTACTTAGACCGACCAGAAGATTGCAGACACTATCCAAGCCTGATTAATGAGATGGTACGAGATGAGTGTGAAATGATTGAGGTGGTGGATTTACAAGACACGAAGAAAGCTCAAAGGAAACTCGACCTGTTGATGAAAGACAGCCGCCCTTCAAGCTATTCGTAAGCGATGATCTTTTGAAGATCAATCTTCAGCGTTAGCTAATAGCCGCTAAAACCTTAAGCCAAATACTGGTTTGCTTCTAACCAATCAAGCGCAACCAGTGCTGCCAATGAACATACCGCTCTGTCGTTGCCATCAACAAACTTAAGCTCTTCGATTTCGGCATCTGGAGACAGTTCGCCAGTATAATCAGCAAGATAGCAAGTCAATTGCACTGATACGCCTTCCGCTTTGCCATCAGCTTGGCCTGTAAACGTCTCAACGTATTTGATTGAATCAGGCATTAAATCTACTGAGATCTCTTCTTTTATTTCGCGAACCAGTGCTTGCTCGTCACTTTCCCCTGCTTCGCGCTTTCCGCCCGGCAAGTAGAACAGCTCTTTGCCTTTTGATCTCACCATCAACAGCTTGCCGTCTTTGATGAATATCCAAGCCAGCTTATCAATTACCTTATTCATGTTCTTAGACCTTGTTATTTAAACAATTTGTTATTTCCGAACACTAACGAACTTTAAACCGTTAAACAATAACGAATGTGAACAAGTAGCAAAGAAAACAAAAGTGCCGATTGAAGTTGCTATAAGTGGAATTCCAAACGGCACAACTAGTCGCTTAACGCTAACTTAGTTAAATGCAACTGAACGATGCTTACATCGGTAGACATCAGCGGAAATTGAAGTCGGATTTGACCCGTCTGTCGCTATAATATTCGTAATATGGTAGCGATTTCCACCTCGCATAAATACTTCATTGGCTAGCTCTGTGTACACTGACTTAGGATTAGTTGCTTGCACTACGTGGCTGCCAATAACGTTACAAGCTGTGTTTTCAATCTCAGCAAAAGCAATAGGCTTAACTTCATGAGCGCCTGGCAACAATTGAACTACTCCCGATGGCTTCACTTGATATGAAGTCGTCGGACAAAGATAAAATTCTGCAACTACACTGCTTGGTCGTCCACGGCGAGTATCAAGCACATCCGCTATTCGATAACGATTTCCGCCGGACATATATGCTTGGTTTTTGAGAGCCGGAATCACGTTATTTGGATGGGAATCTTCAAGTGTATAAGTATCGATCATTGTACAATTTAAGTTATGTACAGCAATTTCAGATATCTGACCGACAGACATGGCTTCTTTCATAACAGGAATTTTTCGCGTTACACAAGCATTCAACGCAACTAAAGCAATAAGAGCTACAACAACTTTATTCATATTAATTTATTCAAAAAAAGAACGCATAGTACAAACGTAAACTGTTGCTTTGAAACAATATATTTGTATCGTTACGACTAAAATAGCCAATCATAAGCTATAGAACCGTGACGGTTAACCACAACATCTCAACCATCACGTTAATCACTCGTAATAATCAAACCGCTAATCGACTAGCCACTTAAGCGCTGAGTCATGGTCTTCGAATGACTTAATCTCACCAGACACAAACCAGCTCCCTACTTTTGAAGCGAATTCTTGCCAGCTTTTATCACCATAAATCGCGATTTTGTCTATCTTAGAATTGAGCTCTAATCCAAGTTTGAAATCATCCCAAGCAGCACGCAACTCCCAACCCGTTAAGGTGGAGATGTCGACCAGCATCTTGAGTTCAGATGAATCGAGTTCTTCTAGCGTGGTATTTAGAATTGGCATCATCGCTTGATAGTCATCGTGTGTGAGTTTGCCTTTCGCTTTAAACACAACAATGGTTTCACCGCTAACACGTTCAATGCCAACCGATATTCCATGACGTTCGATACTCATAACCTAGCCCTCATAGTAGAAACTAGAGTTAGCTTAGAAGATTAAACAGCAAAGAGATGAGAGGTTGGCGTCAAAACAGACATGCATCCAAACGAGTTTTAAATACTGATATTTTAACAGCGCTTAATCGCAACAACCGAATAAGTGTGCCAATGCTTCATCCTACCCAGCGACGTGAGTGCTTGTTCGTCTCGCTCATGGAATCGTACTATCTCAAAGTCGTTGAATAAGCTAAGTACTTTGGCTTTTGTTAACGGCGTTGTTGGGGTTCGATAGCCATGCGCCCAACTGTCATCGACGCCCATGAAATCACCTGCAAATACGCCACCTACTTCAAGACAGTTTTCAATATTGTGCCAAACCCCGTCAAAACGCGTTGGGTCAGCAAAAAACAGACTCGAATTGGCAATCACTACACCAGATTTCGGGTAATCATAGTGTTCAAATCCACTTTCAGATATATCGACCAAAGGCTTGCGACCAAATCTGTCTCGACATATAGCAATGGAATCAGGATTAATATCAAAACCATAGACTTGATAAGCTTGCTGCTCCAAAAAGGCGATGTCACTGCCTGTTCCACAACCACAATCAATCGCAACATTTAAGCCTGACTCATTCAGTTTGATTGCGAATTCAGTTCTCTTTAAATGAGGTTTGCTTAGTGCTTTTTGGTAATACTGACGCCAGATCTCTGAATGTTCACCCATGGCGCTTCTCCAACAGTCCACTTAGGCTTTGAACTTGCACGATACGTGGATGCTGTGACTTAAGTTCAACTCCTTCCGTGTTCAACCACACCGCTTTCAAACCCGCTTCAAGTGCTGGGTAAATGTCTTTCTCTAGAGTGTCGCCAACCATGGTGATGTCTTGTGGTACAACACCGAGCTTAGAAATAATGGCAGGATAGAACCCCGACTCGAACTTAGAAAAGCCAATGCTCGCCTTACAAAAGTAACCCAAGATAGATTGAGACAGGCCAACGCGCTCAAAGGCACGAATGATGTCGTCTTTACTGGAATCACCAGCATTGGTGGCAACGTAGACTTGATGATTTTTGGAGAGTTCAGCCAGTAATGCACGAGCACCACTCACTTCTTGTACCGTTTCCCAGTCACACATCTTCCCTTGTGCGTCTGGGAAATCGACCATCAGCGTATTGCCCCAGTCGAATAAGACTATTTCTGTTAATTCGATTAGCTTTGTCATCTTGCCTCCTGCATACGATGAATTATCTAATGTTCAAGCGAGCCTATAGAAACTTCTCGATAAGGATCTCGTCAAAGTACTGATCGCCAATCTTACCGTGTTTTTTAGCCGTTCCGACGATTTCAAAGCCTTGCTTAATATAGACCGCTAAAGCGCGTTCGTTATCTGCTCTTACATAGGCAAACAGCTTTTCATAACCTTTGGCTTTGGCTGCTTTAAATGTGTAATCAAATAACTGTTTTGCAACGCCCTGCCCACGGCTATTTGCATCAACATAAGTGCCAATAATACCAACGTGGTCAAAGGCCTTAGTGTAAGTAGCAAATGGTTCTACATTCTGAAAACCAAGTAACTGGTTGGTCGTTTCGTTGACTGCAACGCTAAATACACCACGTTTTGGGAACGACTCAATGAATGTCTTTTCTTCATTAACAGTAAAAGTTTGGTCCAAGATTGTATAACGCGCTTCGATAATGATTGGATTTAATACATCAATAATGCCTTGTGCATCTTCTACCGCGACTTCTCTGATTGTTAAGCTCATACTTCTCTACCTTTTTATTGCTTTGGGCAGATTCTATCGCTATATGCCATCCCTTTGATAGGACAGAATGTTGTCGAAGGCAATATCGAAGTAGAGTTCGTAGCTATTTTGTTCAACATAGCCCAAATGTGGAGTTGCAGTGACGTTTGGTAAGGACAATAGCGGTTCGGAGTCTGTTGTTACTGGCTCACAATCGAACACATCAATAGCGGCTGTTTTGGTCGGTATCTCGCGTAGTTCATGATACAGGGCCATCGGTTCGACTAACTCGGCACGGCTGATGTTCACAAACAGTGAGTCCGGCTTCATCAAGCTTAGGTCGTGTGCCTTAACACATCCTCTGGTCGCATCATTCAAACGCAAATGCAAAGAAAACACATCAACTTCTCGGAAGAAGTCTTGTTTGGTTGCTGCTGCTTCGAAGCCATCTGCTTGTGCTTGATCGTGTGAAGCTTGGCTGCCCCACACTACGACAGACATCCCAAATGCTTGGGCATATTGTGCAATGCATTTGCCGATCTTGCCGTAGCCCCAAATACCAAGCTTCAAGCCCTTCAAAGTTCGACCTAACCCTAACGAGCCAGAATCTTGCCACTGGTTTTGCTTAAGGTTTGACGCGTAAGTAGGAATGTGGCGCGATGCAGCCATAATCAGCGCCCAGCATAGCTCGGAAGGCGCAACAGGCGAGCCTAGACCTTCTAAAACGGTAACACCAAATCGTTCGCACATTTGCGAGTCGATATGGTTACTCACTTTGCCCGTCTGGCTAATCAGTTTGAGGTTAGGGAGTTGTGATAACAGAGATTCGGTGATCTCGGTTCTTTCACGAATGAGCACAATGGCTTCAAACGAGACCAACTTAGCGACGAGATCTTGCTTCGAGTAAGTCTCGGTAAATACCGAGACATCGTGTTGTTCGAGTTTTCGGTAACAATCGAGGTCTTTAACAACGTTCTGGTAGTCATCCAATATCGCTATTTTCACATCACTCTCCTTGTGATTGTTAGTTATCTTGTATTGTTCAAATGAAGACTAAAGTGCCATGCCTCGAGATTCAACATGGCACTCACTGGGGAGTTCACTGTTGATAAACCACTTTGAAACGCTCCAACATAAGTAACATGTCTTCACTTGGTGAGATCTTGAGTTCTTCACATTCACGAGAGAAGAAGTTCCAGTGAGCTTTTCTCCACCATTCTAGTGTTTTGTCACCCTCGCCTTCTGCAGCAGCAAACTCCGCATTCACTTCGTTGTATTTGCACGACGACACCGACGTGATCTCAACAATACAGACAGGCTCACCATCCCAATCGGTGACGACTTGTAAGTGACCAACTATGGGTCTCGTCTCGCCTTCATGGGTATACCAGTGTTCAAGGCCGCAGGACGCCTGTTTTTCACCTTTTAAAATCAACTGCGCGCATAGGTTGGCGTTGTACTCGTCGGCGCAGTAATAATCAGTACTAAAGGAGGTGTATTGCGAGGCAACGTCTGCTGGCAATGTGTTGAGGTAGCTATCAAGATAAGCTTGGCTTCTTTCTTCCATGATCTTTCCAAATTCAATATAAGGTCGAGTCGATAAATACTATAGATTAAGCATTTGACTGCACTGGAAGTAACCTATCAAGCCGCGTTATGGCTGTAAACTGAGTGAATATCAAAATGTGGGTTGAGAAAGAAGAATATGGGTAGGATTTTAAGACTAATGCATGAAGAGCTAAAAGCGCCTTAAGACAGTAATGCCGTTCACTTAAGAGTGAACGGCATTTTTGTTCTTAGCATACCGTTG
>NZ_JBFSTC010000062.1:0-32263 GCF_041466605.1 Vibrio sp. 10N.247.310.17
TTTATCGCCCAAACTGGTTAAATTTTAACAGTGACAACTATCCTGCCAGAGGGGGAAAGTGAACTGCTATTAAACCTAACCTGTACCACCAAACAAAAAGAAAATTTGATTAAAGCTCGATATAACGCAGAGCACGACTGCCTCACTGAGCTCTACAACCGCCGCGGGATCACCAAAAGGCTCGAATCGAGCATTGCCTGTCGCTCGCCCTTTTAATTGATGTTTGTGGACCTTGATGGCTTTAAGTTGGTAAATGACACTTATGGGCATGGTGTTGGTGACCAACTACTCAAAAAAGTTGGCAAGCGTCTTAAACAGATCCTCGACGAAACATGCACAATCGGTCGCTTTGGTGGTGATGAGTTCATCGTGATTGCTCACGCCCGAAAAAATCAAAATATCCCGTTACTCTGCTCTCGCATTATCGATTCTTTGAACAAAAGCTTCCAAATAAAAGGAATTGGCACCTTATCTGTAGGTTGCAGCATAGGTTCTGCTCATTTTCCAGATAATGCCACGGATAAAGAATCATTGTTAAAGCAGGCCGGAATGGCGATGCATGTTGCCAAAGCCAATGGTCGGAACCGCTTCCAAACTTTTACTCCAAATTTAGCGCAGATTCTGCATCGGCAAGTAGAGATACGCCATAGGTTAACTCTGGCACTAGAAGGTGATGACCTCAATCTTCATTACCAACCGATAATGGACACCAATAGCAATAAAGTTAAAGGGTTTGAAGCCCTACTTAGATGGTCGGATAAAGATCTGGGCAATATCGAGCCTGATGAGTTTATTAGCCTAGCGGAAGAAACTGGACAGATTGTTCCACTCGGAAAGTGGGTCCTTAACTCTGCACTTAAGCAACTGTCGATATGGCACCGAGAATTTGATGATGAATTGGTAATGAGCATCAATATCTCGTGTATTCAGATGCACACTACTTTTGCAGAGCAACTATCGGCAATGCTCAACTTCTACAACATACAACCTAAAAGTATCGCCCTTGAGATCACTGAATCCTCAATGATCTTCAAACACGGTGAAGTCAGACAAGCATTAGACGATATTTCAGCGCTAGGCGTTGAGCTACACCTTGACGACTTCGGCACTGGCTACTCCTCACTCTCTATGTTACATGACTTGCCAATTAGTACCGTTAAGCTAGATAAAAGCTTCGTCCATGGCACCTATAAAGGGAGCGAAGCGATTGTCCAAGCCACCTATGCTATCTGTGAAAAAATGGGGCTTAAGGTGGTTGCGAAAGGGGTCGAAACTGAAACACAAAAAGCTTTCTTAACCAGTTGCGGATATCAATATTTACAGGGATTTCTGTTCAGCAAACCTATCCCACCCGATGAAGTCGAAATGCGATTTTTGTCTAGTAGATAACTCGGCTCTAAGGGGGTTACTTACTAAAGCAATTAAACTCCCCAAGCACAATATAATTATGTAAGTGGTAAATGCGCAAATGCTATCAACTATACCGCTTACGTAAATTTTACGTCATACCCAAATCTAGATAATTTACACTTTGGTTAGTTGTAATTAAATCACCATTTAAATTACTCCCCAATGTCACCCTAATATAATTATCAATATCCAACCAACCAAAGTAGACATACTTATACTATGCTCTGGAAAATAATACTAGATATTACCTTTTCTTATAGATCGGGTAATCTTGAATTTATTTCCTTTATTTACATAAAGTTAAATGACATTAAAATAAAATCAAACCATCCTTATAGAAACAGTCCAACTACAGAAGTAAAAACAAGTGCAATACAAATTAACATAGAAAATAAAACTATATTCTCAAAATTAACAATAAATAAACCATATCGAGATAATCATAAAAAACCGGGCGATCTGACATATAAATAATTTAATCATATAAAACCAAAAGCCAAATTAGCTTTCCAAAGAGGGAATGACAAAAATTACAGAACAAGACAAAAAGTAAAAATCCAGCCCCTAGAAATGGATAAATGCCAAAATAAATGGATAAATCCACTTTACCCCTTGTAAATCATCAACTTTTATTTATAAATTCAAGTTTTGGGTGAACATCTCTATAACCTGTTATTGACCCCAAAATTCTGCGATTAGTATCAACATCTTGAGAGAAATAGTGACATTAGTTATGTTATTTAGAAAGGACTCTTAGGTTGAATGAAAATCTCAGCATCACATATCAATCACGTAAATATAATAACTATCGCTTAGGAGTTAAGCTATGCATTGTTCTTTCAATATAAACAATAACTATGAGAGCTTGCAATTAATTTATAATGAAGAAAAAATATACATAAAAAGGAACAGTAATAAGATATCAGAGGAAAGTCTTAATAGTAAAGAAAGTTTTGTTTTCAAATATCTTATTGAGCATTCGTCGATATCAAACCCTCAATCTGCTAGAGATGTTGAAAAGTCATTTAAATTACACTTCGATGAAGAGTTCAGCTTGTACGCTTTAAAGAACATTATTGCTTCGATAAGAAAAAAGTATAGGAATCTGTGTAAGAAAGCCAAAATTAACAATAATAGTGAACTTATCTCGAACCTTTATAAGGTTGGTTATTTTATCGACCTAGATAAAAGTACAACCAACCGTATAACACCAAAATACAACATCAACCAATTCAAGCTCAGCCATATCGAGATGTTGAAGCTGATGCTCAACACTTACCAAAAAGAGTTGATCAGAGGCTTTATAACCGTTTGTACCGTTTCTTCATTTTTTTTGTTCGTTGTCTACTTCTTCCAAATCCTTTATACAACGAAAATTGCAGATGAATACAGTAAAAACGCAAAGCAAATAGTAGAGGAAGTAATGAACTATGGCTGTGATAGCGAAGTTGCAGTGTACGCATTGAGGCACTCACTTAACCTTGATTCTGTTTTGATGACAACGCCATATGGTTCATGCTACATATCCAAAACACAATCAAAAATGGTTGAACTAGACCAAATTGAAAATTTTGACGATAGCCTAGATTTTGCTTATTCACGCTTCTCAGACCCCAAAGAGGACATCGAACTCATTGCGCGTATTTCTAAATGGTCTATTGAAGCTAGATATAAGAACTCATTACTCCCTCTTTTGGTTGATTCAGTTTCCATACAAAAAAATGGTCACTACATATTAAACCTAGGCGAAAACAGTCAGCCTATTTATCAAGCCCCACTTCCAACCGGTGCAACCATCACTTTCTACAGTGATGATATTGTGCTTCTGTGGGTCATTTTTTCTCTGGTGATCGCCACGCTACTTTATCGCTCATATATTCTTGGCTTTGGCATTTACCTGCTTCGTTGGCGACACATATCCTTCGAGGAAGAGCCCATAATCAACACCGACGACAATAGCGTTTTATATTACGAGTTATTGTCTAGAGTGCGCAACGTAGGCGTTCTGAGTTTCATCAACACCATGAGACGTACTAATTTGTTGACCTTTCATACTATTTTAATCATTGAAACAGTAAAAAAAGCGAAGTTGGACAACAGCCATGATATCTACGGTGTCAATGTGTGCCCGAGTGCGTTGGTGGGATCTAACTTTACGAAGCTCAAAGAGCATTTAGTCACGATGGAAGCGAATGAGTTTGTCGTAGAAATAACAGAGTATTCAAACATTGGCTATGGCTATGAGGTCATCGACAACATCAAAATGATCAAAGATCTTGGAATCACCATCGCGCTAGACGACTTTGGTACAGGTAACAACAACATTGAAATAATTAGTGCTATCTCTCCGACCTACCTAAAACTGGATCGTTGTTTTGTTAAAGACATTGAGTCAGGAGATTATCATCAAGGAGTATTGCTTAATATATCGGAGATTGGACGCTTATCAAACATCACGATGATTTATGAAGGTGTCGAGACGCGCAGGCAGCAATATATCTTATGTCAGTTAGGCTACAACCTACATCAAGGTTATCTGTACAGTCGACCTAGTCACTCGGAGGAGTAATTATCTTCCACCTCATTTAAATATTGATGACCTCCCTTTTCTTGTTTAATTGCAATTGATCATACAACGACTTGAGAGCCCACAAGGAAGTAGGCTTCAAGTGTTCTCATAACCCAATACATTTCTCCCAAACACAAAAATCTACTCTTCATTTTTATAAAAACCTTGCCAATCTGAATAAAAGGTTTAGTGTTATACACATGTATATCACCATGCAGTTTTAATTATGACCGAATGGAAAGACGACCAACCGATCTTTAGGCAGCTAGCTGCAAAGATCAGTGACCAAATTCTTCAAGGTGTTTGGTTAGAACAACAAGCATTGCCCTCAGTGCGTGCTGTTGCTGCCGATCTTAAAATCAACCACCTTACTGTCATGAAAAGCTACCAGTTACTGGTTGATGAAGACCTAGTCGAGAAAAAACGCGGCCAAGGTATGTATGTCGCAGAAGGGGCACTTCAAAAATTGAAAGAGTCCGCACATCAATCATTCATCAACACACAGATCCCAGCCATCGCTGAGACGCTAGGCATCATTGATATGAGTGTCGAAGAACTCGTGAAACAGCTAGAACAACATATAAAGGACAAGTCATGAGTACTTTACTTTCAGTGAAAAATGTAACTAAAACCTATTCAAATCAAGTGGGTGTCGAGAACATCAGCTTTGAGTTAAAGCCGGGGCAAGTGCTTGGGCTGCTAGGTCACAATGGCGCAGGTAAATCGACCTTGATCAAATCACTGCTTGGTGGGCACAACTATCAAGGTGAGATTGAAGTAAATGGCTACCACCCTATCCACCAGCACGCTGAACTCATGTTGCACTTATCGTACATTTCAGATGTGAACGTATTGCCTGAGTGGATGACAGTAAAGCAACTGCTTCGATACACACAAGGCGTTCACCCAAGCTTCAACAAGCAAAAAGCAGAACAGACGTTAAGCAGCACCAACATTAAGCTGACTTCGACTATCAAGCAGCTTTCTAAAGGGATGAAGGTACAACTTCACCTTGCGATCATCATCGCGACCGACACTCAAGTGTTGATCTTAGATGAGCCAACGCTAGGTCTAGATCTGCTCTACCGCGATACTTTTTATCGCCACCTCCTAGAGTGGTTCCATGACGGCGAACGCGCGATGATCATTGCCAGCCATGAGGTTTCAGAGATTGAACACCTATTAACGGATGTATTGATTCTAAAACAAGGCCATTGTGTGCTGCAAAAGAGCATGGAAGACATCGAAAACGACTATTTCATTATCGATGTCGCAAACAACCACTCAAGTGAAATCCAGAAACTCAATCCTCTGACCTCACAGCCTGGGCTAGGAACCACTAAGTGGTTATTGGAAGGCCAATATAAAGCGCAAGTTGAATCATTGGGTAACATCTACAACGTTGGTCTCGCAGACCTATTCCTTGCAACACAGACGGAGAAGGCATAATGCACCCAACTTTTTATATGCTAGAAAAAGAACTGATCGAGCACAAAATTAACACTCGATTACCTCTATTTATCGCGTTATGTGGTTTCTTGCTGTTCGTTAGTTTGTTTTTCAATGGCGCAGCGCAGCATGAGTTCTTCTTCCAAATGGAAGTGAATGGCGACGTGAGCGACATCCACAGAGAGTTTGCACAAGACCTCAACTCAGTGATCTACTTTGGTGCTGGCCTTATTTCACTCATACTTTCGACGCTTTACATCCCTAAAACACTGCGTAAAGAGCGCCAAGAAGGCAGCTCGATGTTTTGGAGAAGTATGCCTGTATCCAATGCCATGACTCACGGCGTGAAGCTAGGCTTCGGTCTAGTGGTTATTCCGGCTATCTGCGCGCTATTAGTTCTATTCGCTGACTTCTTGTTTTGGGTACTGAACGTTTCAAGCGAACAACAATTGGCATTGATAGTAGAGCAGCAATCACTGTTTTATGTGCTGAGCAATTGGTTGGTATTCTTTGGGCGAATGATGTTAGTTGCACTGGTTTTATTGCCACTAGCAACCGTTACCCTGGCAATTTCGCAGTTAGTGAATTCTCCACTGCTTGTCATTTTTATCTCAAGCTATGCGATTAAGTTACTCTCGGTCGCCGTATTTGGATTCTATGGCATCAATGACTTCTTCTCTCTCATCGCATCACTACCAATAAAGGTACTAACGGCGAGCAACCCATTCTGTGCGATTGCAGAAGCGCCGGTTTTGTCTTTGGGTATTTATGTGCTGATTGGTGTTGGCGGCTATCTGCTGAGCCTAAAGCTAAATAGAACGGACGATGTGAGCTTGAAGACGCTGTTCCAACGATAGAGTCACTTATTCTGAGCCCTCAACGGGTAACCAAATCAGATATCAAAATCTAAATCTAAATCAAAGCTTCTGAGAAATCGGGAGCTTTTTTATTGGCCGCTGTTTTATTGTTAGGTGCTTTGAATTCTAACAACGGTTTTCGTGATAGAGGCAAAGGTACGGATTGGTGGTTGGTTTTGGTTTTGCTTCAGAGTGCTGAGCGGGTAAAGATAAACTAGGAGGTATTAATGAGCTGACATTCAATTGCATTACTGTTAATGCCTGCCAGCTCTTTGGGGGGTAATTTCTTTAGTCGCCGACCAGATGAAGGTCCTTGAGAGTGCTATTGAAATCGGTTTGTTGCGTTTTACATTTGATTAAGCTGTTCAGCTTTTTTAAAGCTTTACGATTTAAAGCTTATTTCTTTGAAGCTTCTTTCGCTGTGTCTTTCCAGTATTGGATGCGAACGCGATGAAGCTGTGCTCTTCTCATTTTTTTCATAAGGGATATTTCCTTTTCTTTATCTGCTCTTCATGAGCTATTTTTATTGCCTACCATTCGAATCTAACGGTGTTTGATGGCCAGATCAATGATACAAGTCACAAAATATATAGAGTTTCGAGTACCATTTACATCAAAATATGACCTAGTTATCAACTATGGCTCAATTCAATCTATTAAGCCGTTGTTCGAAATTTAGATTAGTTATCTCAGATGACAAATTCATTTCAGTATCAATACAGTTCAGTGATACGTATTTAATAGACCGGACTAACACGGATTTAGTTCCCAATATTTACCTTTCTCGCTCCCCCTGAAGAGTTACACCGTAACCAAATTTACATTCAAAATGGTCATTTTTTCTCCACGCTGAACTGTACGGCACAAACTCAAAATGGGATTATGTTTGTAACGGAAGAGCTTTTAATAGAAAAAGACAGTAATGGATAAAATCAAATGGACGTGATCATGAGTAAAGTCATTCTACAAGGGCATATTCTTGTGCCAGACAACGACCTAGAAGCCGTCACACAAGCGCTGGTTGTTCATAAGGAACTCACACTCTCAGAACCCGGTTGTATCGTGTTTCGAGTCAGTCAAAGCTCACTTCAACCTAATCGTTTTGAAGTTTATGAAGAATTCACTAGCCGTGAGGCGTTTGAAGCGCACCAACAGCGAGTAAAAACGTCTGAGTGGGGTGAAACCTCCAAGAACGCAACACGTCACTACCAAGTCACCGATGTTCTGACACCTAATGATTGACCCGCTAGCCAACCGTATCATCACGTTGATCAAACAAGATCCCTTGCGAATGCAGGTTTTAGACTGTGTCTCTCAACTGAATTTACCGCAGTGTTATGTTTCGGCGGGCTTTGTGCGAAATCTCGTTTGGGACTACCTACATAACTATGCTTCCCCGACTCCACTTAATGATATTGATGTGATCTACTTTGATCCTATTGATACCTTCTACGAATCGGGTCTTAGATACGAGGCTCTACTTCAACAACGGTTGCCTGAATTAAATTGGCAAGTTCGCAATCAAGCCAACATGCATACTCGAAACGAGGATCAGCCCTATCAAAGCTCATTGGATGCGATGAGTTACTGGCCAGAGAAAGAAACCGCAGTCGCCGTCAAGCAAAGCCCGATAGGAGAAATCGAGTGTATTTCCGCTTTTGGTTTAGAGAGTTTGTTTGATTTAAAGATCACACCGAATACCAATCGCAGCAGAGACGTGTTTGACCAACGAGTTCAATCTAAAAACTGGTTAACTCATTGGCCCAAGTTAACGATTGGTTGTTTGAGTCTCAAAGGGTCCTTTGTCGCTCGTACTAATTAGTCGCAAATTTTATACATTAATATGTTTAATATAAACTATGGTTAATATTAACTCACATCCATATAAGGTAGCTATTATGTCGATTTTACGTGCGTTACTGATACTTATAAGCTTAGTTATCATTGGGTGTGCTGATACACATAAACTTCAGGTTACGGATGTAAACTCGACAGCTAAATTTGAAACAAGTGATTCAGTTTTAATCGGCCGCTCAAAGAATGGGGAGTATGGGAAGCACTATTATTCAGGCTCTGGACTAATGGTGAGTAAAGCTCTTCAATCAGAGTTATTCACAAAACTAAACAACGTCGCAATCGCTAACCAAGCAGCTGATTACAATTTTGTCCTTGAATATGCGAAAAGCAATGAGTTCGACTACTTAATTTTTCCTACCATATTACACTGGGAAGATCGCGCGACTGAATGGTCAGCTAAGCCAGACAAAGTAAGCGTAAAAATTACAGTTGTTGATGTTAAAACAAAAGTAATTATTAAGTCTGGCATAATCGAAGGAAAAAGCGGGCTAGCTACCTTTGGCGGTGACCACCCACAAGACTTATTGTCAGAGCCGGTCAGCGAATTTATGGCTAGCCTATTAAATTAATTATCGTGGTGATTCAATAATTGAGCTCTATTGCGTAGACAACATCAACTCGACCTTATGACACCGTAGTTAGCATGGTTAACCTATGTCGAATCAAACTTTGCCTCTGTAAAACCATTGACTAAAAGCCCAATCAGATCGAACATGCCCCCCACTTACTTAGCTTATTAATTTATTAGCTTAGTAAGTTAGTAACTAACTCATCAACCGCGCCTGGCCACTAATCTGCTGCGCTCTCTCGTCATACTGAGTAACGACCATGAACCAACAATACATGCTGCAAGCTCTTGAAGCTTCGCGCCAAGCCCTACCCGATTGCCAACCAAACCCGCCTGTGGGTTGTGTTTTGGTGAAGAACGATAAGGTGGTGTCTGTTGGATATACGCAAAAGGTCGGTGGAAACCACGCCGAGGTTGAAGCACTGAATGGCTATGACAGCGAAACGGACGGAGAAATGGAAGGCGTTACCGCTTACGTAACTTTAGAGCCATGTTCATTTGTTGGCAGAACACCCGCTTGCGCAAGTACATTGGTTAAAGCAGGTGTAAAACACGTAGTAGTGGCGATGCTAGACCCTGACCCTCGCAATAATGGTCGTGGTGTGGCGATACTCGAGTCGCACGGCGTGAAAGTCGATGTAGGGTTATGCCAAGAACAGGTAAGCGCCTTTTTAACCCCGTATCTTGGTAAGTCCTAGCTCTTAAACAGCCAGTGCTAATTCAATTTCACTCGGTAAAGCGGATTGACTGGCTTATCGACAAAATACGACCAAATATGATCGTAGACGGCATGTTGGTTGGGGAACGGCGCAAGTGCTTTCGCTTCCTCTAAATCGCACCAGCGGTACTCTGTATGTTCGTCATTCAGTTCAATCGCTTGGTTGGGTGGGCATAGCACCGCAAACACAGGGATTAGCTGAATCACATTAACGTGAGCCTCGTAAAACTGCTCCAGAAACTGCGCGTTATACAAAGCTTCCACTTTAATTTGGGTCTCTTCTTCAAACTCGCGCACGATAGCCTGCCAGCCTGTTTCACCTGCTTCAATCGAGCCTGCGACATGGCACCAAAACTCGCCCTTAACACGCTTCATTAGTAGCATTTTCATTTGTCCGTCGATCTCTGAAAGAGCGACACCGGATACAATTGAAGTATTGAGTGGAATCATAACGTTACCTTAGTTTTCATAAGAGGGCGGCAAGGCTACCACCCTTCGTTTGTGAAGTTACCTTCTATGATTAAAAACGAGAAGTTACTCATCAATTAATGAAGTTCAAGCCATAACTCATGGGTTCCGTGTTAACCGTCTCGCTTAGCTATCCAGTAATAGAACCATTTCTTATTTGAGGCGCTTTTCGATAAAGAGTAGAATCGCCGCCTTGTACTGTGTTTAAAACCTTTAAGCATACACAGTAGACTCACAACCCTTTATCACCACGATATAAGTATTAATACGACTATGCACTCATCAAAACCAACGCGCGACTCAGAAAACAGCCATACTTCTGAGCATTGCTTCACTCGTTTTCAACAGCCGATCGAGTCATATTCGTTGCCTGAGCGTTTCACATTCCCGTTCTACTACGAACCGCACCCACTGTGTGAAATCGCCTCTCATCAGCTTCAACAATATCTAGAAACGCAAACCGATTGGCAACATGACTTCGGGCTAAATTCAGACGCAGGCCGCGGCAAAATGTTTGGTGTGTTACTGGTGAAAAGCCCTGAAGGTGAGCTTGGTTACTTCTCTGCTTTCTCTGGAAAAATCGCCGACCAAAACCTACTGCATCACTTTGTTCCGCCCGTATTCGACATGTTGAGTAACGACAGCTTTTTCCATCAAGACACGGCCGACATGATGGCTGTGAATGCGAAATTTAAAGCGCTGCAAGCAAACGCTGATTACCTTGAACTGTGCGAGCAACTGGCACAACAAAAAGCACAAGCTGAACAAGAGATTGAAGCTCAGCGTTTATTAATTATAGAAGGCCGAAAAACACGTAAAGAACAACGCGAACAATGTAAAGAAAACCTTGATGAGCAAGCCTTCGAACAGCTAAATAACGAGCTAAACAAAGCCAGTGTTGCCGACAAGAACCAGCAGAAATATCTTAAGCTCAACTGGGAACAGATCCTAAACGAGTTACAAATCAAAGTTGATGTGTTCACTCATCAATTAGCTGAACTCAAAGAGCAAAGAGCACACCTTTCTCATCAGCTTCAGCACAAACTGTTTTCACAATACGCTTTCCAGAATGCGGAAGGTAACATTGAGGATCTCAACCAGATCTTTGAAGACACGCCAAACAAGATACCACCAGCAGGTTCTGGCGAGTGTGCCGCACCCAAGCTTTTGCAATACGCGTATTTAAACGGTTACACACCATTGGCACTGGCTGAATTTTGGTGGGGTCGTTCTCCAAAGTCGGAAATCCGCAAACACAAAACATACTACGCCTCTTGCCAAAGTAAGTGTGTA
Source organism: Vibrio sp. 10N.247.310.17 (assembly GCF_041466605.1). NCBI lineage: Bacteria > Pseudomonadati > Pseudomonadota > Gammaproteobacteria > Vibrionales > Vibrionaceae > Vibrio > Vibrio sp. 10N.247.310.17. Next base: position 11,190 of record NZ_JBFSTC010000062.1, read on the forward strand.
CCGATTTTAGGCCATATGATGAAAGGCCTTGAAGTCGATCCCAACCCATTGCTAGAAAACCCAGCAGAAGGCAAAGACCTCGATATCTTATTCCAAGACGATCACATCGTTGTGGTGCACAAACCAGCAGGTTTTCTATCCGTACCGGGTAAAACCATCAAAGATTCAGCCTACACTCGCGTTCAAGAAATGCATCCCGATGTTGAAGGGCCATTTGTTATCCACCGCTTGGATATGGCGACCTCTGGCATTCTAATATTTGCGCTTACACGACGTGCGAACAAAAGCCTACAGAAGCAGTTCATTACTCGTGAAGTTGAGAAGCGTTACGTGGCAATGATTGAAGGCTTTCTAGCAGAAGATGAAGGCTATGTTCGACTGCCATTGCGTGGTGATTTGTATGACCGTCCTCGTCAGATTGTCTGCTTCGAACACGGCAAGCCTGCAGAAACCAAATGGGAAGTGATTGAGCGAAACGAGCAAACTACTAAGGTTTACCTGCACCCTAAAACAGGGCGTACACACCAGTTGCGTGTTCACTGTTCACACGAAGAAGGCCTTAACATGCCTATCGTCGGTGATGGCCTATATGGCAATAAAGCCGACCGGCTGCACCTACACGCAGAAAGGCTAGCACTGCACCACCCAGTCACCAAAGAGTGGATGCAGTTCCAGTTCGACGCCGAATTCTAAGCGTTAAGACTACTTTCTGCGTTGAGCCTAGGAGATAAACCAGAGTCACAAACCATTTGTGACTCTGACTCCCTCTTCCTCCTACCCCTTTCGGATAATTCTCCACGCTTATTGCACTACATCAAGGTCCACTTTTTTGTGACGAGTAGCATGCGCCTCTTCTTCTTTTCTTGAGGCCTTTGATATGTCATCAGCTGCTTTGAATATACAACCCAACACAACGACTTCTTCCGTGATCGCTTCGCAAGCACTAAGCTTGAAACCACTCACAGAAAAAAAGCCAGACTTAAACTCGGCAATGCTCAATCTAATTGAAGAAGTGAAAAACGAACTCCCTCTTTACGAGTCGGAGACGTTTATCTGTGGACCGAAAGGAAACTGCTCTGGTTGCTCTAAGAAATTATTGGAGATGGTCGACAGTGAATTGATGTATTGGGAACACAGTATTTCAATCGGCCAAGGCCCTAACTTCGAAGAATTACGCCGTTTTGGTAAGCTATGCAGTAGTGTTAGACGCGGCCTAGAACGCAACGGCTTGGTAGAAAAGCGCCCAAAGAAAAGATAACCAGCTAGCTCACAGCTACTACAAGCTTTCGATGAGCATTACAAAACATCGATCCGCATTACAACCTATAAATCATCATTGCAATCCAGCCTAGCCACTAACAGGTTGAACTCGTTCACTATAAGAGTGATAATATTTTGTAATACAATAAGTACCAAGACAAACCATTAGAGATTTCCGCCAAGTTCTTGAGCGAATCCATCCTTCATGTCTAGCGTGTCTTAAATCTTCTGAAAACCAACATCACATCCATTAAAAGCCCTTTATTGGATAGCGGGGAAATACCTTGAAGAAACCACAACCAATACTGGGTAAGACCGGTATGCTATTTTTCCTCGTCATCATCAGTGCGTTTCCTCCATTGACCATCGACCTGTATTTGCCAGCCCTTCCGCAAATGGTTGAGGTGTTTAATACTGACCGATCAATGGTCAACCTAACCCTGAGCAGCTACTTCGTGACCTATGCAGTTGGCCTGTTGTTCTGGGGACCGCTCAGCGAAAAGTTTGGACGTAAGCCGATTCTGCTCATTGGCATCGCAAGCTATATGGTGGCGAGCGTATTATGTGCAATGACCAATAGCATAGAGCAGTTGATTGGTGCTCGTATATTCCAAGCCTTTGCGGGCAGTGCTATCACAGTTATCGCAACCGCCATTGTGAAAGACCTTTATGACGGCCGAGAACGCGAAAAGATCATGGCGACTATCATGTCGTTGGTGATCATCGCGCCGATGGTTGCACCTGTATTTGGTGCCTTTCTACTGAAAATTGCTTCTTGGCGAATGATGTTTGTCACGCTCGCTATTTTTGGTGCGTTCGCCTCAGCATTGGCACTTTGCTACCGAGAGACACTTGAAACTAAATACCAAGGTTCTATGTTCCGCTCATGGGGCAGAATGGGCGTGGTCATGAAAAACCGATCGTTCATAAAACTGCTGGTCATTTTCTCTATTACACCAATGGCACTAATGGGCTTTCTTGCGGCGGGTTCTTATATCTACATCGATCACTTTGGATTGACCGAACAGCAATTCAGTTACGCTTTTGCGTTCAATGCATTGTGCGCCTCATTTGGCCCAACAATTTATATGAAGTTGTCCTACAGAATATCAGTTCAAAAGGTCATCTCTGGATGTTTTGCTTTATTGGCGATAGCAGGAATCTTTACCCTAACCATCGGCGACTTGTCCCCTTGGTTCTTTATGTTTATCGCAGCACCAGCGACGCTGATGGTTATCATCATGCGAGTACCGGGCACCAACTTAATGCTGAACCAGCAAGATCATGACACGGGCTCTGCCGTCGCATTGATTCAGTTCTTTAGCATGATTTGTGGTTCACTTGGTATGGTGTTGGTTTCAATCCGCCCAGAGTCGCTGATTGAAAACCTCGGCTTTATCCAATTATCCATCGGTACGCTAGGCGGCCTGATGTGGCTAATGGTCAGAAACAAAGAGTTCGTGACTAATAAGCTGAATTAAAGCTCTCAAGCCTAATTGTCATTCACACTACAATAAACTTGAAAACCGCTATAACGAAATTAGAAACCGTCTACATAGGCGGTTTTCTTGTATTTGAAGACGTACATTGAATTTTCAAGCCATGAGTTTCACGCACAAAAAAGCTCCTATTAAGGAGCCTTCTTATCAGAGCCAGTGAGCACTCAGTTTGGTCAATTACTACTAAGCGTTAGCCACTTTACGCGCTGGGTGTTTAATAAACACAGCGACTACAGCCACGATTGCAAGCGCGAAACAGTAGTAAGAGTTAGACACGATCTCTAGCGGCGATAGGTTAAACACAGAGCCCAATAGCAACACCTGAGCACCGTAAGGCAGTACGCCTTGAATCACACACGAGAAGATATCCAATAAGCTTGCAGAGCGGCGTGGAGATACATCATTCTCTTCAGCTAATTGGCGAGCCACACTACCAGAAACAATGATTGCTACCGTGTTGTTTGCCGTACATAGGTTCACCATTGATACTAATCCTGCAATGCCTAGCTCACTTGCGCGGCCATTCGCTTGCTTAGAGTGAGAAGAACCAAATGCACGAATCAAACCGCTCACTAAGTTAGTCAGAAACGCTAATCCACCTTGGCGACGCATCAGCTCACTCAAACCACCAATCAGCATCGACAGTAAGAAGATCTCTTGCATGTTGCCAAAGCCTGCGTAGATATCTTGAGCGTAATCCGTCATACCGTAGTGCTCAATAGAACCTAGGCTCACTCCACCCGCTAGCAAGATACCAATCGTCAACACAACGAACACATTCATGCCCGATACCGCAAGGATTAGAATAGTGATGTACGGAAGGACTTTCAGCCATTCAATTGGGCCCGTTTCAGGTACCTGAGTCGCCGTGCTGTTGAAAGCAAAGATAACAATCGCGATAAGTGCAGCAGGAAGTGCAATACGGATGTTCTCTTTAAACTTGTCTCTCATCTCACAGCCTTGCGAGCGAGTCGCGGCAATCGTGGTATCAGAGATGATTGAAAGGTTATCACCAAACATAGCACCACTTAGCACTACGCCAGCGGTTAGAGGAATACTCATGCCAGCTGAGTCAGCAATACCTAGTGCAACAGGAGCAACCGCAGCGATAGTACCCATCGACGTACCCATTGCGGTCGCAATGAAAGCAGAAATAAGGAAGATACCCGGTAAAATCATGCTTGTCGGAATCGCCGACAGCCCAAGGTTTACGGTTGCGTCAACGCCGCCTGACGCTTTAGCTACAGCCGCAAAAGCACCCGCCAATAGGTAGATCATACACATTGCGATAATGTCTTTGTGACCTACTCCACCTAAGAACTGTTCGATAGCACGGTTCAATTTATCTTTGCTTAGCAACAACGCTAGCATCACTGCAGGCAAAGCCGCAATCGGAGCTGGAAGCTGATAGAAAGCAAAATCGACGCCTTGCAGTGACAAGTACGTACCTACGCCAATAAACAGCGCTAGGAACACGATCAGAGGGATAAGCGCAACTGCAGAAGGTGCAATTACAGCATTAGAATTTTTTGAATTGGACATGGAACATCAACGCAATAGAACAGGAAGATGAGCAGACTAATGTCACACTTAAGGCTTGTCAACGTCTAGACGTCTAAACGCCCAATTTAATGCAAAGTAATAAGCACATCATTGAACATCACATAATAGAAAAGGCTACTTACTAACCAGTAAATAGCCTTTCGAGAACAGATCATGTAAGCAGAAAACTTTATAACTTTTGTTTAAATATCACTTCATATTCGCCCAGCTCGTCATAACGTACTGTCGTTAGTTTATCGAATTCGACTTCAACAACACCACAATATGACCCGGTAATAATGGCCTCCCCCGCTTCGAAGCTAACACCGCGTTGAGTCATGGTGTTAATCAGCCAATAGATAGGAGTTTGTGGTAGTGAGTTTGGGTGCTTACCAGTGAAGGCTTGCACTTTCTCATCTTGAGTAATAGCAATCTCAAAGTTCGCCGCTGCAAAAGCGCTCTCTTTACTAAGCTCAGGGCCAAGAAACAAACCTTGATTAGCTAAGCCATCGGCCAACACTTCATAGAACTCTACGCCACTATCATCGGCAAAGCGGGATTGAATAAGCTCTAAAGCCATGCGACACGAACCGATAGCCTCATTAACTTGCTCTTCAGTGTAACCATTGGAATTTGCTGGTAAAGGCTTGGCCAAGACAAAAGCAATTTCAGGTTCAATACGAACTACTCCGTTATCCGAAAAAGCCTCGCATTCAGAACCAAACTGAACGCTATCTTCGAAAATAGGCGCAACGATCAACTTCTCTTCGCTCAATGGCAACAGGCATTTCCAACCACCGACTTTACTGCGGTGAAGGTCAACCATTGATGCTTGAATGTGTAAAGAATCTTCAAGGTTGTTCGGGCGAAATTGATCACTCATTCGCGCTGCTTTCATACCAGAAACTCGGTAGCTTAGTAACTCCTTTGCCGCTTGTCTAAACTTACTTTGCATGTCTTATCACCCTGAAATTATAGGGCTTTATAATACTGAAATTTATAGCTTGTGGGTAGGTATCCAATTACAGTTTCCACCATGCTTGAACAGGTACTTGTTCTGAAATCACCAAACGTTCACCCATCACAGGGCTTACCATTTGTACATCTCGCTCTTTGCTTATCGCCAGTGCTTGTTCCATTGGGTCTTGCCAATCATGCATAGAAAGGTCGAAGGTACTGTTGTGGATTGGCATCATCACCTTACCTTGCAGATCAATGTGCGCCTGAACACTCTGCTCTGGGAACATATGAATATCCGCCCAAAGTGAGTTATACGCGCCCGTTTCAACCATGGTTAAATCAAACGGGCCGAAGCGGTCGCCAATCTCTTTAAAGCCGCTGAAGTAACCAGAATCACCACTAAAGAAGACTTTCTTGTCTGAAGCGTTAATAACCCAACTGCCCCACAGTGTTTGGTCACGATCAAGCAAGCCACGTCCAGAGAAATGCTGTGTCGGTGTCAACGTGAACTCAATGTCTGAGGCTGTTGCTGATTCCCACCAATTCAATTCGATGATCTTCCCTTTATCCACGCCCCACTTTTCCAATAGTGCGCCAACTCTTAATGGCACTAAGAACGTCCCCACTTTGTCGGCGAGCACCTTAACGGCACCTTTGTCTAAATGGTCGTAGTGATCGTGGCTGATCACCACCACATCAATATCGGGTAGGTCTTGCAGTGTGATTGGTGTCGGATGAAAACGCTTTGGTCCCATCCATTGCACTGGTGATGCACGATCACTGAACACAGGGTCAGTCATCACTAACTTGCCATCCAGCTTCATCATCACGCTTGAGTGACCTAAGCGGTAAGCAACGTCGTCTTGTTCTTCGATCAATTGCTCAGCTGTCATTGGAATCAAAGGCAATGCAGCGCGCGGCACTGGCTCATTTCTTTCCACAGTCACGTATGCTTTCAAGATTGAAAAAATATCAGACATACCCGATTTGTATTCCAACTCACTGTTAGCAAACTTCTTTGGAAGCTTATCTAGATTGTCGTTTGATTGTGAACCTGTGCTTACGATAGCGACCACGGCAAGTACTCCTAAAATCGGTAATAGATATTTTTTCATTGGTATCTCTTTAACCGTTGGGATAGACCCAACACATAAACTACACCGACTAGTTTACATGTCAAAACCAAAAAGTAAACCACCGAGTGTAATCTTTAATTTATCTAGACGTGAGCGTGTCAAAGTCGATTTTGGAAAAACCAATTTTGGCAACGAGTTAACTTAGTTATTTAGCTAGTCAGAAAGGTTAATCAGCAGACCATACATTCTTGAAATCTGGCCATCCCCAGTTGGTGATGGCAACGTTTTTCAGAATCCCTTGGAAACGAACGGTCTGTAAGTGATGGAACATGGGCACTAACCAATAATCTGAGATCAGAGTAGACGCGATGGGTTCTAGCTCTGCCAAGTAATTAGGCAGTTCAACCGATGCTTTATGACTATCCAAGCGCTGCTTGAGCCAGTCGCTGTTCATCTCTCCCAAAGCAAAGTGCAAAACAGGATCGTTCATCATCCATGAGAACAGCGAAGACGGGGCATTGTCATCGAGGTTGAGGTTACACAACACCAAGCCCTCCTTTAACTCGCCACTCTGAGAGAGCTGCGCCAACTCTCGAAAACTGTAGGTGTTCACCTCAACGTCTACGCCATATCGTTTGAGTATGTCGGATACGCAAATCGCACATCGATACAACGCATAATAATCGTAAACCGCAATAGTCATCTTTTTCGGCAGCTGTGTCTCTTTCGAAGGCGTTCGATACAATCTCTTCCAACTTGGCAGTATATTTTGAGCTAAAGAGACACTAAACAAACCCTTATTGTGTTCCAGCTGAGACAAAATCGCTTGTGGGTTGGTCAGTTCTGAAAGGTATTTGCGCTGCTCATTATTTAGTGGGCTAGCCGCTGAGTTCTGATTGAATAGGATAAACAAACACCCATCCTCAACTCGGCTACGAAGGCCATCAGTTTCAGCCGACACCAGCTTCGCGTCGCTTTTCCCTAATTGATGGAAGCAAGATGAATCTTCATAAGGTGACACCTGCATTTGGCTGTCATCAAAGCGAGCACTGCCCGTCATCGACTCTTCGAATTGCCAAATAGTCACTTCATCCGTTAGAGAGCGACAACCATAATAGTGTTCAAATGCGGCAAGCTTGATGCGTTCGTTACTAGTCTCAACCACTTTGAAAGGGCCGGTTCCAATCACGGCATGAGACACTGAATTCAATGGCGATGGCTCACGAGTCACTTGCGCAGCAGGTTGAATCGAATACTTAACGCCAGCCAATAAGCCCGCGAAGCCAGTGTCTGCTTTGGTCAATTGGAAGCTGATCCTTAACGGCTGTTCACTGTAAACCGAAGCGACATGGGCGAGCTCTGTCTGATAGAAAGGTAGCGGTTGTAAGGCGGTAAATAACGACACGAGTTGCTTGGCGTCAACGGGTTGACCATCATGGAAGGTTAAGCCCGGGCGCAAATAGAAAGTCCAAACTAATTTTTCAGCATCATATTCCCAATGGTGCGCCAGTTCAGGCTTCAACTTGCCCTTGCCATTACAAGTGACGAGGCAACTGAACACTTGCCTGATCAAAAATCGTTCGCTACTGCGGTGAATATGATGCGGGAATAGGTCTTCAAACTTACGTTTATAGGTTAATTGAACGTGCAGCAGCCCTTCACGCATCGTCGCGCCAGAGGTTTCTTGGAGGAGAGAGCCAAATACAGCGCGGTCATTGTCTAGAATTGAGAGTGCTTTTTCGTATTTGCCCTGCTCTATCAGTTTACTAGCAACATGTTGAGTCAATTCTTGATTGCTATAGCGCAATGTCAGGTTAGAACGTTGATTCCTGCCGACTTTTGGCTCCCACACCAACCATTCAGCCTGATGCATCTTGCCTAACAAGGTTCGTGCATGGCGCAAGCTGGTGAACAGCTTATCTGCGACCTCAGTTAAGGTAACCGAATGTGAGAGGTTAGGCTCAAACGAATCTAGCCTTGTGTAGTAACGCATCATGTTTAGATCAGACAAATAATGAACCTTTTTAGAAACAACCCTTCCTGATTAAGCTCATTATAAAACACATCAGCCCAAAAGTAGCGCTAAAAGACAAAAACAGGAACAACCTAGTAAAAACCCATCTGTTTATTACTTCCTATTAAGTGACCATAATTAATGGGTCAACAAGGAACTTTGAGTTCCCACCAAAGCCTAATACAAGAGAAGTAACCATCATGAGAAAATACTATCTTAATAAGCTTAAAAGCACCTGTAGCAAGCTCGAAAGAGAAGCACTACGAACACTTATAGAGCTATGTAACTGGCGTTATTAGTACACTTTTAAGCACCGAGTTAACGCGAGTTGATACAACCTAATATGCTCCTACCCCCAATATGAGTTAGGTCTCAACTCGCTTTTCCATTCAAAACGCCCTCTAAACCCTGCTGTACCAATCACTCACACATACGATAAATTTCTGTTGTCGACTCGACAAATTTAATTCGTTTTCTTAGTTAAACGAAAAGCCTTAAGGTTCGCCCCGAAGCAAGCAAAGAGCCTCAGAAAAACTGAAAGCTCAGCTAACAACTCATTTATTTGCAGTTACCAATCAGGTATTAACTAAGGAAACGCCATGCGTATCGCAATTCTTTCTCGCAACGAAAACCTATACTCTACTTCTCGCTTAAAAGCGGCTGGAGAAGCTCGTGGTCACCAGGTCGATGTTATCGACACGCTGCACTGTGATATAGATATCGCGAGTAACAATCCGAAGATTCGCTACATGGGTGAAGAGCTACCTCAATACGATGCTGTTATTCCACGTATTGGCGCTTCCATTACCTTTTACGGCACTGCGGTTGTTCGCCAATTCGAAATGATGGGCACTTTTTGTATCAATGAGTCAGTAGCAATCAGTCGTTCTCGCGACAAACTGCGCTCACTACAATTGTTGTCTCGTAAAGGTATTGGCTTACCAAAAACAGGTTTCGCAAGCCGCCCAGACAAAATTCAAGACTTGATCAAAAACGTAGGTGGTGCGCCACTGGTTATCAAGCTTCTTGAAGGTACTCAAGGTATCGGCGTGGTTCTAGCAGAAACAAACAAAGCAGCTGAAAGCGTTATCGAAGCATTCATGGGCCTAAAAGCGAACATCTTGGTTCAAGAGTTCATTGAAGAAGCTAATGGCGCAGACATTCGTTGTTTTGTTGTGGGTAACAAGGTTATTGCAGCAATGAAACGCCAAGCTGGTGAGGGTGAATTCCGCTCTAACCTGCACCGTGGTGGTACAGCTCAACTGGTTAAACTAACCAAAGAAGAGCGCGCTACAGCGATCAATGCGGCTAAAATCATGGGTTTAAACCTATGTGGTGTCGATATTCTACAATCTAAGAATGGCCCTGTTGTAATGGAAGTGAACTCTTCTCCAGGCCTAGAAGGTATCGAGAAATCAACAGGCAAAGATGTGGCAGACATGATTTTCGAGTTCATTGAAAAAAATGCAAAACCAAACGCTAACCGTACTCGTGGCAAAGGCTGATTAAACGACGTTTACTCATGATTGGAAAAAACATGAACAATAAAATGATCATAGGGAATACAGAAGCACTTTGCTTACCAGAGTTAGGGATAACTGGACTACATACGCGTGTTGATACAGGGGCTCAAACCTCTTCTCTACACGTAGACAATCTACTATGTGTAAAAACAGACGGTGAAAACTTCGTTGAGTTCGATCTTCACCCAGACGTTTACCACCTAGAAGAGACAGTGCGCTGCAAGGCGAAGCTGAAAACAAGTAAAAGAATCAAATCATCGAACGGCGAAGTTGAACACCGTTGTGTGATTGAAACCATGCTAAAAATCGGCGGTCAGGAATGGCCTATCGATATCACACTAAGCAACCGTCAAGATATGACTTATATGATGCTGCTTGGTCGTCAAGGCATGAGTGACAAAGTGATTGTTGACCCAGCGGGGGAATTTCTAATTTCTCACTAATTGAACTGCTCCACAGCTCAAATAGTGAGTCAACAACGCGCATTAATAAAGGCCAGTCTTTGAGACTGGCCTTTATTATTTATGGCGATTTTTTTTATCTTTAAACCCAAATCGCCAAACAGATTTAACCAAACCTTTGAGTTTGATTTTAGTCACTCGCCAATGTGTCACGGGCCTTCTTGGCGCACTCATCAACAGATGTTCAAACGCTTGCTCACTCAAATTCACTTGTCCCCCATGCGCCACCAGCAAGGTGTCGAGCTGCATGTTATAAATACGGGATACCGACTCTCGATACTTATTGGGATGAAAAATTGGGAAAGGCGGAATCAGCTTCTTTTTGACCTCGACCATTAAATCTGCCACATAGGCGACACTGTGTGATGGGCAATAGACGGAAAGATCTCTGTCGGTATGGCCTGGCGTTTCCAGAACCAACCAGTCATCAAAACCCGGAATGCTGTCTCCATCCGATAGCTTGTAGTCCGGCTTCAACTTTCTTGAATACCACAGATTTGCTTTAGGCTTACCCAATCGGTTCGCCATCCAACGTGCCAATGCCAGATCGGTCAAATGCATCAATATACCATCGATGCCGTGGTACCAGTCTTTGTCTCGATCTGCTGCCACCAAATTACAATTCGTGAGCTTTCTGAGCTTGTGCGCTGCCCCTGCGTGGTCTGGATGCATGTGCGTAACCACAACCGTATGTAGATCAGAAAAATCACGCATAAGCCCTGTTTCGATGAAAGCCTTCAAATGCGGGATGTCGGCTCGACACGCACCATCAAGCAAGAGCAACCTCTCAGGGTACTCTACGAGATACATGTCTTGGATATAGCCTTTGATGGTATGAAGTTGCAAATCCACTCCTTGTGATAAAACAACTGGTCAGACCTATACAATAGCAAACCCACCATCAATTGTGATCATTTTGTTAAAAGCAACAATCTAAAACCGGATAGAGAACTCGAATCAAGATTTCCATTGGTATCCACTCAATTACTCAAATCCAACGTTACTCAAGTCCAATTTAACTCAGAATAATGAGGGCACATTCCAAAGATGACCATCAATTTCATCCGATATTTTTCAGCATTATCGAATGCTCACATCACCGAAAACCTTGCTCAACAAGCCTTGCGCTTTAAGCACTGAGCATCATTTGTCGTGACGACAAAACATGTGATTTGGTGACCTGAGTTATTCGGACTATATATGCGCCTCTAATTTATTGTCTGAGTGCTGTACATGAACCAACTTATCGATGCTCTTTCTACCCAAGGTTACTTTGTTTGGGATGACTTCTTAACTCACGAAGAAGTAGTGGCATTGAGGGATTGCCTTCCAGAGAACTGGAAAAAGGCTAGGATCGGCCGTAACGATGATGTAGCACGAGAAGCAACGATTCGTAGTGACAAAATTCAGTGGGTACGCCGTGATATGGGCGAACCCGCATCTCTGTTCCTAGACAAAATGGAACAAATTCGTTTAGAAGCAAACAGAGCGTTCTTTTTGGGTCTGTTCGAGTACGAAGCGCACTTTGCTAAATACGAAAAAGGTGACTTTTACCAGAAGCACTTAGACTGCTTTAAAGGTAATGAAAACCGCCGCCTAACCACTGTGTTCTACATGAATGACGAATGGTCTGAGGAAGACGCAGGGGAGCTCGTGGTTTACGATCTAAAAGACAACCACATTGCGACCATTCCACCAAAGTCAGGCCGCTTATTTGTGTTCTTGTCTGAACAGTTCCCACACGAAGTGTTACCAACCAACACAGAGCGATTCAGTATCGCAGGTTGGTTCCGTATTAACGGCGTGAAAGACAACCAATTAGACATCGCGCACTAAAACTGTATCCACATCGAACCTTATTCTTAGCCTCTCCATCGAGAGGCTTTTTTTTGGTCAGAAAAACGTCTTGAAAGCCAAATACATCAAACATCAAATCCATCAATAACTTTTCTCTTAAATAAAATCGAAATGAATCTTTCACATCAGTGAAACGCTTTAGCCACGTAAGTGAAATATACCCTGTTCAAGATAGCTTCAAACGATACCCCTACCGTCTCGTTAATACTCAAATTCAATACCTCTATATCGATTTCATCCAAAAGGAAAAGAAGATGAATAAGCTAATTTTGGCAGGCGTTCTTTCTGCGACAGCAGCAATGCCGGCGTTCGCAACGACTCAAGTTACTTGGTGGCACGCAATGGGCGGCCAACTTGGAGAAACCGTCAATAAGATTGCGACTGACTTTAATGCGTCACAAGATGATTACAAGATCACGCCAATCTATAAAGGTTCATACACAGAGACCTTAACAGCGGGTATCGCAGCATATCGAGCAGGCGAAGCTCCTAACATTCTACAAGTCTTCGATGCCGGTGCTGCAACCATCATGAACGCGAAAGGTGTCGCGAAACCGGTACAGGATATTCTGGTTGAATCGGGCTACAACTTTAATTCGAATGATTACCTAGCGGGCGTTCGTAACTTCTATGCCGACAACCAAGGCAAGATGGTTGGTATGCCTTTCAACAGTTCGACGCCGGTTCTTTACTACAACAAAGACCTTCTCGCAGAAGTGGGAGCCGAAGCGCCTAAGACTTATGAAGAACTCGAAGTGGTTGCTAAGAAACTGAAGGCCGAAGGACACATCGCGTTTTCTCAATCTCTAACGCCATGGATCATGTTTGAAAACTTTAAGTCTCGCCACAATCTACCGGTCGCAGACCAAAACAATGGTTACGACGGCTTATCCACTAAGATCATGTTCAATACCAAAGACATGATGATGCATGTTAGCAAGATGAAAGAGTGGTCAGATCTAGGTTACTACAAGTATTACGGCAGCGACTGGGACGCGAACCAAACACCTTTCGAGCGCCAAGAAGTGGCGATGTGGATGGGTTCTTCAGGCTCGTTCGGTGGCTTGCGTAACCGCGTGCCTTTCGAGTTAGGCACAACTTACCTTCCATACTGGAAATCGGTCAACCCTGATGCTGGCTTAACCTTCATTGGTGGTGCCGCTCTGTTTGCACTCAATGGCCATGACCAGAAACAGGACAAAGGGGTTGCAGCGTTCTTTGATTACCTGACAAAGCCTGAAACTCAAGTGTACTGGCACAAAACAACAGGCTATGTACCTGTAACAACGGCTGCCTATGAACTAGCGAAAAAGTCCGGCTACTACACAGAGCAGCCAGACGCAGAAGTGGGCGTTAAGCAACTAAGCCTCAAATCGGGCGAGTGGACTAAAGGCTACCGCCTAGGTTATTACCCGCAAATCCGTGAAGTGATGCACCGTGAGTTCGATAACATCTTCGCTGATCGCTCTAGCGTCGAGAGCAGCCTAGACAAGGTCGAAGATGAGAGCAGCAAACTACTAAAGCGCTTCGCTCGAACGATGAACTAGATCGATCAGTAAACTGGATCGATTAATGAAACGAAACTATTCACAAGCTTAAGGCTTAGCGAATCAGAGCCGTTCATCACTCCTCACTACTTGTCACTGCGTCGCTAAAAAAACGCTATGGCAAGGCGTGAGGAGACTCTTCTCTAGCGCCATTTCTTGCTCCAACAACGATAACTCAACGGGATGCATGCCTGATACAGCGCTAGTGGTAACAGCCGCTCATAGTGGCCACTGTAATTATTTTTAGGGATTACCCTGTGGAACGACGTCAACAATTCTTTCACTCTCCGCTGCCTTACCTATTTTTGGCACCTCAGATACTCATCATTGCGGTTTTCTTTATCTACCCAGCAGCAAAGGCGGTTTACCTTTCATTTATGCTGGAAGACCCTTGGGGCACCTCATCTATATTCGTCTGGTTTGAGAATTACCAAATGCTATTCGAATCGAGCGAGTACCTGAACTCGATTGGCTTTACTTTGATGTTCGCAATTGTGGTCTCTTTCTTATCACTTGCCTTGGCTCTGCTGCTTGCCGTGAAAGCCGACAACATCATTCACGGACAAGGCGCTTACAAGGTCACTCTCACTTGGGTTTATGCGGTTGCCCCTGCGATTGCAGGTGTTATTGGTGCTTTCTTGTTTAACCCGCACATTGGCGTGTTCACAGAAATCTTTGCTGTTGTGGGTTGGGATTTTAGCTTCCAAACCGATCCCGTGGATGCCACGTTTGCTCTGATTTTGGTTTCCGTGTGGAAACAGGTTTCGGTGAATTTCATCTACTTCCTAGCGGGACTCCAATCGATCTCTTACGCCGTAAAAGAAGCGGCGATGCTGGATTGTGTCAGCGACTCAAAACGTTTCTGGACCATTACCTTCCCACTGCTCGCCCCGACTGGCTTCTTTCTACTGGTCATCAACCTCACCTACTCATTCTTTGAAACCTTTGGCGTGATAGACACCATGACCAATGGTGGCCCAGGTGGCGGTACAACTTCACTAGTGTACAAGGTGTATCGAGATGGTTTTGTTGGCGCAGATTTAGGCGGCAGTTCCGCCCAGTCTGTTGTGTTGTTACTACTGGTACTCACTCTCACATTTATCCAGTTTCGCGTTGTAGAAAAGCGCGTCCATTACTAGCCCCTCCCCGCTAGGATTTAACGCGACAGGAGTTATTTATGAAAAGTAATAAGGTCTCAGACCACCTAATTTTAATTGCAGGGATGCTGTTTATGTTGGTCCCTATCTGGCTAATCTTCGCTAGTTCTACGCATAACCCAAACACCATTGTCAGCGAAGGTCTGCAATGGCTACCGGGCGATAACTTTACGGCCATTTATAGCGAAGCTTGGAACAAAAGCATGGGCTTTAGTGGCGAAGTCACCGCCAGTAAAATGATCACCAACTCGATGATCATGGGGCTAGGTTTTGCGATCGGTAAGATCATCATTTCGATGATGGCCGCGTTTGCTTTGGTCTACTTTAGACTCCCTTACGCCACGGCGTGGTTTTGGCTGATCTTCGTGACGCTGTTACTGCCATTAGAGGTTCGTATTATCCCTTCCTATGAAGTTGTCGTTGGGCTTGGTCTTCTTAATAGCTATACAGGGTTGATTCTGCCTTTGATCGCATCAGCCACCGCGACCTTCTTTTTCAGGCAATTCTTCAAAACCATCCCCGATGAATTGTTAGAAGCAGCTCAACTAGATAATGCAGGCCCATTTCGATTCTTTGTCGATATCTTGCTGCCTCTTTCTAAAACCATGATCGCCGCGATCTTCATCATCATGTTTGTGGTGGGTTGGAACCAATACCTGTGGCCAATCATGATGACTACCGACGAAGGCTACAACACCATCGTGATGGGCATCAAACAAGTACTCAATAATATCAATGAAACCAGTTTACCGCGCTATGACTATGCTTTCGCCATGGTGATTTTAGCCATGTTGCCACCCGTACTAGTGGTGGTTGTATTTCAGCGTTGGTTTGTAAAAGGGCTAGTAGAAAGTGAAAAATAATAACGACACAACTCAAATGAACAATAACCGCATTCAATCACTCGATGAGTACAAGACGTCTCACCTACCTTCTCACCAAGCTATCCACAAAAATACAGAGGACACCCCGATGCCAAAGCTAAAACAAACGTTAGCGCACAACCAAGCCACTCACGATCGTACGCGCAAAGCTCCCATCATGCTGGGTATCAAGAACTTGGTAAAGACGTATGAAAACGGCCACCAAGCCGTCAAAGGAGTCTCGCTTGATATCGATGAGGGTGAGTTCCTTGTTTTGGTGGGTCCTTCTGGTTGTGGCAAGTCTTCTATCCTACGTTCCATTGCGGGTTTGGAAAGCATTTCTGGTGGCGAGATTCACTTAAGTGGTCGCCGTGTTGATACAGAGAAACCTGCCCTGCGTGATATCGCGATGGTCTTCCAGAATTACGCGCTCTACCCGCACATGTCGGTTTACAAAAACCTCGCTTATGGCTTAAAGAACCGAGGTGTTAGTCAGCACCTTATTGAAGAGAAAATTGAGAAAGTCGCCAAAACGCTGAAAATCGAAGAATATCTAGACCGCAAGCCAGCCAAGCTTTCGGGTGGTCAACGTCAACGTGTTGCCATGGGGCGAGCGATTGTGCGCGACCCTCAACTTTTCCTGTTTGACGAACCTTTGTCTAACCTAGATGCCTCACTGCGTGCTCACATGAGATTAGAGATCAAAAAACTGCAACACGAACTTGGCGTGACCAGTGTTTACGTGACTCATGACCAAGTCGAAGCCATGACACTGGCTGATAGAATCGTGGTGCTCAACAAAGGCCAAATTGAACAAGTCGGCACACCAAGAGAAGTCTACCACCAGCCTGCCAGCACCTTTGTGGCAAGCTTTATTGGCAGCCCTGCAATGAATTTTTTACCAGCAACACTCGATGACGGATACCTTGAGATTGGTGATCAGCAAATGTACTTACCCGAGTACGCCCACGTAAAAAATACAGCTATCACACTTGGTATTCGTCCAGAGCACTCTGAAATTGGTTCAGAATTGATGATGAATACCTTGCCTCTTGAACTGCGTATCAGTGTGGTTGAGCCTTTGGGTCCAAATCAATTGGTTCATGGTCTGGTGAACGAGCAGCCCTTCATTGCAGTAACACCCGAAACGACACTGTGCCAAGCCGTCCCCCTAGCGCTAAGAATCGATAAATCCAACCTGCATATTTTTGACAATCTTGGCAAACGCATTCACCCAAATAACTTCACATCACAGGAGTCACACGAAGATGCGACAAGCTTAACGACGGCTCTCGCTTAATCGAGTACACTGATATTTAATGCGTTTTTACGGTGCGTCTTTAAGAGGGATTAATTATGTCGTCTATCATCGTAGGTCATAGAGGTGTAGCAGGTACTCACCCAGAAAATACCAAAGCAAGCATTGAACAAGCGGCGAAACTCGGTTTGAAATGGATTGAAGTTGATATTCAGCCCACTCAGGATGATCAACTTGTGGTTTGTCACGACCACACGCTTGAGCGCTGCAGCGATGGCAAGGGTCGTGTCGACGAACATACCCTTGCAGAACTGCGTCAGCTTGACTTTGGCAGTTGGAAGTCTGAGCAGTTCGCGGGTGAGAAAATACTGACGCTGGAAGAGTTGCTCGCGCTTGTTGAGCTGTATGATCTCAGCGTCAACCTAGAAGTCAAAGTCGATAGCCGACATCAAGCACCTCATGTCGTTGATTTGCTGCACACCGAGTTGATCCATTCAAATCTAGACACCCACAGAGTTTTGCTTTCAAGCTTCAGCCATCAAGTCGTTGCTGAAATCGCTCGTCATTTACCTAGATACCGTGTCGGTGTGATCACAGAGCAACTGACTCAAGATGATCTTATGCTGATTGATGAGGTTAAAGCGTTCAGCTGTCACATGAACTACGAGCATCTGAAGCAGAGCGATCTTGATACACTTGGTGAAGCAAACATTCAAACATGGTGCTACACCGTCAATGATCCGTCTCGCTTCAAATTTCTCTCAAAAGTAGATGCTGTATTTACTGATTTTCCGAATCAGTTCAATCCTATAAATTGAGCTCGTAAATACCGCAAAAATAGCCCCGATAAACTTTAAATAAACTCCCGGGATGCCTTAAAATTAATTCTCGGGAAACCATAAAATTAAGTAGCAAACACAAGTGAGTAGGAGTACATTCCGCTACTCACTTGGTTTCATCGCTCGTTCTATTTAGACAGCTTCATTGGTTACTTAATTTATGGATCTCATTTTTAGTCCAACCTTCCCAATTTTGGGTGCAATCTTCATTTTCGCCGCTATTGTTCGTGGCTTCTCAGGTTTTGGTTTCACCTTAGTGGCATTGCCATTGAGTGCGTTATTCGTGCCTGTTATCGAACTGGTTCCTGTTTTCATGCTGATCGACCTGTTAGGCAATATCCAATTGCTGCCGAAGGTTAAACATCACGTAAATTGGCGATGGGTTTCAAAGGTATTTATCCCCTGTTTGGCCTTCACGCCCGTCGGCTTGCTGTTGCTCAAATCCGTTAGCCAAGACACGATCATCTTGATCATCAGTGCCTTCATTCTTGCGTCAGCAATCATGATCTACAAAGGGTTCCAATACAAAAGCGAACCTAGATTTGCTCCCTATATTCTAGGCAGCCTTGCGGGGATAATGAATGGTGCAGCTTCCATGTCTGGCCCTCCGGTTGGCACGCATGCATTGGCAAGTCCTGTCGCACCACACATTGCCAGAGCAGGCCTGATTGCGTTCTTTGTACTAGCTGATTCCAGCGCCTTTGTTACGGCCTCTATCGCAGGGTTAGTCGATCGTGATGTGGTCTGGCTTACTCTAGCACTCTTACCAAGCAGCATGTTTGGCGGCTATGTCGGTTCGAAATTGTTTGAGAGGTTTGGTGGAGCGAAGTTCAAGCCTGTCACCATTGCATTGCTTATCGTGATTGCGATATTCAGTGCTGGTCGAGTCCTACTGTAACTGGCTTTAGCGGTTAATTTCGGAAGTTGGTTTTACGAATTGACTACGGAAATTGACTGCGCTAATTGATTCCGCAAATGATTAATAAAATTGGGTACCAATGACTACCATTCGATATGGATAGGGGTACCCATTTTTACGAGTTGAATGAACTCATCCATATCTTGATTGGTTAGTGCAATACAACCATCCGTCCAATCAAAGCTTTGAATAAAACTAGGCGAACGGCGCTCACCATTTTTAATACCGTGGATCTTGATATTCCCTCCAGGGTCGACATCATTTTCTTCAGCCCACTGCATATCCGAAGGTTCCGGGTAGCTGATATGCACCGAGCGGTGAAAATCCGATTCTTCCATCACATAATCGAGCTGGTATTCCCCTTCAGGTGTTCGGTTGTCTCCTTCAAAACGTTTATGCCCTTTCGGTTGTTTCCCTAACGCAATACGAAACTCTTGAATGACCTCATCACCCTTAAGTAGGTACATTCTACGTTTCGATTTATCAACTTTGACTAAAGTAACCACTTGCGACAGAGAGTCTGCCTCAGAAAAGGGACCGGTTAGAGTGTAAGACTGTTGAGAAGAGCTTTGAGGGGGACGTTTAGATGAACCTTGAGACAGCTGGGCAACTTGTTCGCCAGAGTTACTGCTAAGAACATCATCCACAATAATCACATGTTTGGAATTTGAGATCACTGAAGAGGGTGAGTTAGAGGAAGACGTTGAGACACGCTGAGAGTGAGCCGGTTTCGACTCGAATACAATGGTTTCGATTGCCGTCGCGTCAGAAATTATCTTTTCAACCACAACCTTTTCAGCTTGCACACTCGAAGCTACAAACAGTAAACACAGTGATAAAGGCAAAAATAGGCGCACCTTTAGTTCTCCTCAAAGCGCATGGACATGGTTCGTGATTGAGTTTCCATGCCTAACGATTCATAGAAACCCTTAGCTTGCTGATTAAACTCCATCACTTCTAACCTAAGCTCAATAGCACCACTCGCTTGCGCCCACTGATTAAACGACTTCATCAACGCTTTGCCGACGCCTTGGCTCTGAACCTGATCGTTTACCACAATCGTATTCACTCGCGCTATTTTGTGAGACTGAATGAAGCTTACCCCTTTATTCTGCGTTACCTTCCCCACCAAGAAACCAACAACCTGTTGAGCGTCAATCGCAACTAAGAAAGTGCCAACCGGATCAAGCATCAATCCCAACCAATATTCTTCACTATCAGCTAAGCCATGAGAAGCGGGAGCAAATACCATAGGGGCACCAAGATGATGTTGACGATTTATTTGCATAGAGAGCTCTAAGATCGAGCTAATATCAGTTACCTTAGCGTTCCGGATTTGCATATCACTACCTTTTTAAATTCAATAACACCTTAGCAAAAATAGCTTAGCTGTGCACCGTCCTACTCTTTTAACAAAACTTTCGAGCTAGAGCTTGATACCACTAATTACATGACACGATAACGAAGAACAGCTCCCAATTGGGAGCTGTTCTTATATCTAAATCTCGGTTCGTTCTAAACGAATGACGTAAAATCAATCAGATAAGAAACGATTAAAAACCGTTAAACATTTTGGGTCTGCTTTTTTTGATTATTACGGTATAGGTCAAATTGAACAAACCATTCATAGCGACATCTCTAAACTTACTTAAGAATTTTAGAGTTTTAATACGGAGTGATTTTTTTGTTCTAGAAGACCGATTCCCAATGACTGAGCCACCTTCTCCCCCGGTTAATCCTGCAGGAGATATTCCGTAAGTTGGTTGCTTATGAAGCCATACATTTCTAATAAATACATCTACTGGGTAGAGGAATCGTTCACTTTTTTCTATAAAAATTTTCGCCACATGCGGTGTGATCATATAGGCAGTGGTGCATAGTGGTGTTTTAATATGTCGCACTAGACTTTGTTCGTCATCGAGATTTTCAACGACATAATTATACTCTCTCTTAGTCGAATAATTTTCCAATCTCATAAAACCACACTCTTCAATATGCTTACTGGCAAATTGAACCGTTTTTCCAAATACATCGACATCAACAACAACATCGTCTTCGAAGACAATAACTGGTTGATTTAACTGAATGCATCTTTCCCACGCTAAATAGTGACTACCATAACACCCGATCTCACCAGGAACAGCGATCCTTCCATTTAGTGCATAAAAGGCGGTTTCATCATAGAAATCCATCAAAGGATGAGGTTTAGAGGACATAGCATCAACAGCACTCAACTTTTCAATATCGGCGTTTTTCAAGGTAGTTGTCATCATTCGCTTGTTTACTAAGCAGCTTCTCT
>NZ_JBFSTC010000063.1:0-32169 GCF_041466605.1 Vibrio sp. 10N.247.310.17
TTATTGCTACAACGTTAAGTCTTACAGTCACAGTTGTTTTTGCATATATATTCAGTAAGCTAATTGATAAGGAGTTCATAGTACTCTTGATGTCGTGGGTTCCGGGCAGTGTGGAGTCTATGACTGTCGCTGCCATTTATCTTGGGCTAGAGCCTGCATTAATAATGCTTAGTCATATCATTCGCATGGTAATGCTTCATTCTATCCCTCTCGGCTTCAATATTTATAAGTATTTACGGAGACAATTATGAAATGGGACATTGGTGTTGGCTTGGTTTCATTAAAAAACCTCAGTTAAGACTGGTTTTTTGCTTTTTCCATTCCTAATAAGCCCTTTTCACTTAAATGCACTTAATTTACCTATTGAAAGAAATTCAATTGGAACTTCCGTTCTTCAACGGTATCCAGTCTGTACTTTGTAGTATTGAAGAGCGGAGCTACGCTGCTTCTATCTAAAAACATCAGAAACAATAAAGCTTGAGAAGTACAATATCCTCTCATCATTTTTTGCTCTAAACACATTATTCATCATCGGTAAATCTATCTAATTTCTACTTAGACCGTCAACCTCCCTCGGTAATCACACCACTCCCCAAAAGTGAGCACTAAGGCGATCTTGTCTCAGAGCACGGTGTTTACAACACGTCTTTGAACAGAATCATTTAGAGTCGATGGTCTAAATAACCCTCGATTTATTACTTTATGTATTCTGACCCAACCAATACCGCTATACACATGAAAATCAGTAATGAATAAAAACACAAAAGGCAAGGTACTCACGCCTTGCCTTTATTCTACTTAAGCCGCATACCAACCGTCAGCCAACACCTCAGCCTGCTCCAGCACAAGCTTAATTGCTTCTTCTGCCGCATCAGGCGGGTATTTCCATCTACGCAGTAATCGACGTACAAGATTACGCATACGAGCACGAACACTATCCCTCTTTTGCCAATCAACCGTAGCTGACTTACGCAGTTGATGAGTCAGTTCAATAGCAAGCTTACGTAAGTTGTCGTCACCAAGTTCTCTGACCGAAGATTCGTTATCGACCAATGCGCGATAGAAGGCAATTTCGTCGACAGAAAGGTTGAGCTTATCTAGTAACTCTCCATCTTCTTGCATCTCTTTGGCCAATTGAATCAGCTCTTCAATGACCTGAGCCGTTTCAATACTACGGTTATGGTACTTTTGCAGCGTCGACATAATACGTTCAGAGTATTTCTTCTCCTGTACGACATCATTCTTCATGCGAGATTTAACCTCATCACGAAGCAATTTTTCTAACAGCTCTACCGCGAGGTTCTTCTCTTTCATGTTCTTTACATCTTCTAAGAACTCCTCAGACAAAAGCCCAATGTTTGGCTTATCCAGCCCAACCATAGTGAAAATATCATCAACGCCATCAGCTATAACTGCATTATTTAGAATTTGCTTTAACGCTGTATTGCGTTCTTCATCGGTGCGCTTTTTGTCTACCGTTGAATGTTTAATGAAAGCTGTCTTAATCGCAGAATAAAAAGCAATTTCGTTCTTATAACCGTGAGTTTCATCCATGGTATTACATAGAGAATATGCCTTAGTTAACGCTGCCATTACATCAAGAAAACGTCTCTTACCATCTCTTACTTGTTTGCCATTAGCATCAGTATGAGATAGTCCTGACAAATGGTTTACTGCTCCCGGTAACAAGCGCAATGCATCCGTTTCAAAATCTGGACGGTAATTGAAGACCTTTGTATCAACGGGTGTTGCGAACATCCCCCTGATGATATCAACTTTCTCCATCAATACTGAAAACGCTTCTGCCGTATCGACGGTGGGTTGTCCTTTTCCTTGGCTGTTGGTATAGGTTTTCAATGCATTTTTAAGCTCATTTGCGATACCAATATAATCGACAACCAAACCACCGGGCTTATCTTTGAATACTCGGTTAACACGAGCAATAGCCTGCATCAGGTTATGCCCTTTCATTGGCTTATCGATATACATGGTATGACAACAAGGCGCATCGAATCCTGTTAACCACATGTCTCGAACGATAACGAGTTGAAGCTCATCGTCAGTATCTTTGTAACGCTTCTCGAATAGTTTTTTGGTTTTCTTATCGTGGATGTGAGGCTGCATTTTTTCTTTATCGGATGCAGAGCCAGTCATCACAATCTTGATTGCACCTTTATCTGTATCTGGGTGATGCCATTCTGGTTTAATTGCCACAATAGCATTATAGAGATCGACACAGATTTCTCGACTCATCGAAACAATCATCGCCTTACCGGGAAAGGTCGACGTTCGAGTGGTGAAATGTTCAACGAGATCTTTTGCGACTTGTTCAATACGAGGCTCTGCGCCTACAAGTTTTTCTAACGTCGCCCATTCTGATTTAACTTTTTCACGATCTGCTGTTTCTTCATCTTCACCGATTTCATCATCGACTTTATCGTTAAGTTGCTCTATTTCATCTTGATTGATATCAAGTTTAGCAAGGCGAGATTCGTAATAGATAGGAACAGTGGCACCATCATCAACGGCATCTTGAATATCATAGATAGAGACGTACTCACCAAAAACACCACGTGTGTCTTTGTCATCCATTGCGATAGGTGTCCCTGTAAAGCCTATGAATGAAGCATTAGGCAATGCGTCACGCATATACTTGGAATAACCATAAACGTACTTGTGACCCGTTACCGTGCCATCCTTGTCCTTCACCTCAACCATTTTAGATTTATTGCCATACTGGCTTCGGTGCGCCTCATCAGAAACGACAACGATATTACTTCGTTCAGATAGTCGAGGGTGCTCTGTCTCTTCATCTAATAAAGCAAACTTTTGAATCGTCGTGAAGATAATACCGCCAGATTGGCGATTTAAAAGTAGTTCACGTAACGCGTCACGATCATCCGCTTGCTGAGGTATTTGCTTTAACGTCTCTTGCGCCATCCCGAAGGTGTTATAAAGCTGACCATCGAGATCATTTCTATCCGTCACCACCACGATCGTTGGGTTATTCATTGAGGCTTGCTGTAACAGTTTACTCGCGTAGCAAACCATAGAGATGCTTTTGCCACTACCTTGAGTATGCCAAACAACCCCAGCCTTACCACTGCCTTGCTTAATCTTTTCTAGTGCAGGGATAGGGCTCTCAAGGAAGTTACCAGAGGTATTGGCGGCACGAACCGTCGCCTCAACAGCAGCTCTCACTGCGTGGAACTGGTGATAACCTGCAATTTTCTTGATTATTTTGTCGTTGTCGGTTTCGAATAGTACAAAGTAACGAATGTAATCGAGCAATAAATCTTGCTTAAAGAAGCCACGAACCATGGTTTCTAATTGAAACTCCAATAACGGTCTATCATCCTCTGTAGCAACGGTTTTCCAAGGTAAGAATCGTTCTTTATTAGCCGTTAATGAACCAACACGGGCAGTCCAGCCATCGCTAACAATCAACGCTTCATTGAAAACAAACAGATCTGAAATTTCATCTTTGTAAGTTTGAAGTTGATTAAAGGCATTCCAAATGTCGGCCTGTTCATCGGCTGGATTTTTCAACTCAATAACAGACATGGGTAGGCCGTTAATAAATACCACAACATCAGGGCGGCGATTCCCTTTTGTACCTGTAATCGTAAACTGATTCACGATAAGGAACTCATTGTTATCAGGCGTCGTAAAATCCATTAACTGAGCGTGAGTATGCTTTGTTTTCGATTCGCCGTCTTCAACAGCCGTGTATTCGACAGGCACTCCTTCAATCACAAACTTGTGGAAGGCGCGGTTGTTTTTAATAAGAATTGGCGTATCGGGGGAAGATACCGTGTTAACCACATCATTCAGAGCCTCTATCGGAAGTTCTGGATTGATGATTGTTAATTGATTTAATAGCCGTTGCTTTAAAACAACTTGATGGTAATCCTCACGCTCTGGAGAGTCGCCATCAGGGGCGATGTCATAGCCATTTTTATAGAGGTAACCTTGGTCGATAAACCAATTAATACACTGTTGCTCAAGTTGGTCTTCTGTGATCATCTAGTATTCCCCAAACTAAATTTTTTATTTGCCACATCAATAGCAAGCAGCAACAAATCTACAAGCATAGAATGGTTATTATCTACGACCTCATACCAGATTGGTTTGATATTCATACTTAATAATCGCCCCATTTTTTCTGCTTTACTTGCTGAGTCACTATCCGCCAAAAGAGCATAGTGCCAAGGTATTTCAAAGTGGCCTTGATCCATTACAGATTTAAACAATTCTAATGTTCGGTCTTGTTCCAATGAGCATCCAATAAATATCAAAGAATAACTGATATATATTTGTCGAAGTGATCTGGGTAATTGTTTCGTAAAATCAATATTTGTGTCACCGTATGCATCTTTGTATTGTGACTCAGTAAACACATAGGACTGTGCCTGATCCGCATCACCATGTAGCTTCATTAGACATTGCTCACCTTTAAGCAGTTGACTAACAAAACCATTTTGTTCTTGTTTACCATACATATAGCCACTTAGAGGCTTTCCGCTTACCAACTCAAACTTTTTCTCAATAAGGCGATCAAAATTAGTGGTTACTACACACGATTTCGTTAGTAGAGGTAATAGATCAACTACTGGTGGGAAAACAGGTCTGTCATCTTCTTGAGCGGCCTTAAGGCGAAATTCCGTTTGAACGAAATTTTTAAACAAATGCTCATTGTGCAAATAAAGTGTCTCTGCTACCGCAAGGTAACGGTAATTATCTAGATCATCTTTTATTTGCGCAGGAACATCCCCGCCCATTTGTCTAGCAAGGCGCTCCAAAGCTTTTCCCCATGGTGGGTAGCCTGCTGGCGACGATACGCCAGCTCCAATAAAAGGGGCGATTCGTTGACGTTTGATTGCGTCGACAAAGTCCAGAAATGTTGGAAGTTGTTCAGATTTCTTCAAAAAATCCAATGCACCTCTATGCTTTTCTTCAAGTTTAACGCCATTCCATTTGGCAAGTTCATCGAAATAGGTATCACGCTCAACCCAGTAAAGAATATCACTGACATCGTACTGGAACTTAGTATCTGAATCAGACAAGCTCGTAATATTAACTTTTGGCCCCTCAGTTGATACAGCAACTGAAGCACTTAAATTCAACTCTTCGTTAAATTCAGCATTTTCTTGAAGCTTTGTATCTAAATATTGCTCAACTTTCTCAATAATATGACGGCTATCATGCAATGGCTTATTCATCTATTGACTCCCCTGAGGAGCTAACTCGATTTCGCCCGAAAGCAATTTAGGAAGTAGCGTATCTCGTAACGATACCAAAGTTGCATTTTGTGCTCTATTTTGAGGAATCAACTGATAAAACTTATCGACGATAGCGGAGAAAGTTTCACGTAGCTCAACTGGTGGTACAGCCATTTCCCAGTTCATGATTGCAGTCTTATCACCACGCGGCATTTTTGCGCCCTTCGAGGTTCTAGTCATGTATTCGAAGAATGTATCTTGATAAAGCAAATTCATCAGGTATGAGTCACTGTTTGCACTAACTGATTCAAAACCAAGAACATCATTGGAGCGACCACCACTTCCCTCAGCCAACCAGATCTTCTTAAAGTAAGGACGGATGTTTGAAACTAAGATGTCTCCTGACTTATATGCTGCGACCGTTTTAGCTGTTGGAAGCTTAGATGCAGCGGTTACACCTTTCTTTTCAGCGAGCATATTCTCTGTCGAGATATAATTTTCAAGTGTAATCGTGTCGGTGTTTGTTCTTGCTGAGCAGTATTTAGCTACGTCGCTCAGAGTGCCAACTTCCCAACCTTCTGGTATCAAACCCAACTCAGACTCAACAAGCTTTTCTGGGAATAGCGAGGCAGTGGCCGCATCCATTCCTTCTGGTTGAGCACCATTCATTTTGGCTTTCACTGGATCGAAATCAACAAACCATGACTTGAAGATGGCTTGTGCCATTTCTTCTAGGGATTGATTTATTTGGTTGTTAACAGTCAATTTATGATCGAGCGATTGTAGAAAAGATACTATTTCATCTTGAACTGCTAATGGTGGGCACGGTACTTGGATTTGCTTTACAGATGTTGAAGCTTTTGCAATTGCAGGAACACCAACCTGTGAAGCATATGAGAGTAGGCGATGTTGACCTATACGACTACGCAAAAAGTAGTTAACGTAATATGGGTTTACTTTCTCTTTGTCTAATGACACTTTTAACTGGCTTTGAGATACAACGTACCGATTATAAGTTGCACCTTTTGGAATAATACTAACCTGACCAATGGTTCCACGATGGGTAATAACAATATCCCCCTCAAAAGCATTTGATGATTTTAATTCGTCTGCCTTTTCTTCGGTGAGGTAATCGCACTCATTATCATCGATATACGCCCCATGTAAGTTTCCTCCTTTAAGAACAGGAACCCCTGATTTAACAAAATTTTCAGCCTTTATTCGAGAGCCAAACGGCCCCATAGCAATAGAGCCTTTTTCCGACGATTTCAACTCATCTATTGTTAATTCAGGCCAATTACAGGTCATAACCTAACCCCGCTAGGTTCTTCTTGATTTCAGCTTCTAACATTACAGAGTCAGTAAACTGCTCACTTAGTTTTGAAGTCAGTGTTACCATCTTCTCAGCAAAAGGAATGCCATCGTCCTCTTCTTCCGCAGCGCCAACGTAACGGCCCGGAGTCAGTACAAAGTCATGTTTAGTAATTTCTTCTAACATTACTGACTTGCAGAAACCAGCTTGATCTTCATAAGCTACGCCATGAACTTCTTCACCCGTTTTCCAAGCGTGGAATAGATCAGCAACTTTCTTGATATCATCAAAGCTGAAATCACGTAATACACGATCTTTCATGTAACCAAGGTTACGCGCATCGATAAACAGCACCTCACCCTTACGGCCACGCAGCTTACGCCCTGCCTTATCGACGCGAGGGTTCTTGTTTTTGGTTAAGAACCAAATACACGCTGGGATCTGGGTGTTAGTAAACAGTTGACCCGGAAGCGCTACCATACATTCAATCAAATCGTTCTCAATTAATGCCTGACGAATGGTGCCTTCGTTGTTGGTCGTTGAACTCATAGAGCCATTTGCCAACAGAAGCGCCTGAGAACCTTCAGGTGCAAGATGATGAAGCATGTGCTGCATCCATGCGAAGTTCGCATTACCTGATGGTGGTTGACCGTATTTGAAGCGAGGATCGTTATCATCAACACCCGTGTTCCACTCTTTCATGTTGAATGGAGGGTTAGCCATGATGAAGTCGGCACGTAAATCAGGGTGCTGAACATTGGTATAAGTACTTGCTGGCTCTTTACCAAAATCGTAATCAAGACCACGGAGCGCCATGTTCATCGCTGCTAATTGCCACGTTGTATGGTTGTATTCTTGACCGTAGATAGAAATCTTCTGCTTCTGAGTAAGGGCATCAACCTTCTTCTCATTTGCATGACGCTCGATGAACTTCTCTGATTGAACAAAGAAACCGCCAGAACCCATTGCTGGGTCATATACACGACCTTCAAAAGGTTCAATCATCTCAACGATCAGAGTTACGATTGATGCTGGGGTATAGAACTGACCACCTTTTTTACCTTCAGCCAGTGCGAACTGACCAAGCATGTATTCGTATACATGACCGAGGATGTCTTTACTGTTTAGATCGGCATGAACAAACGGTATTGTCGCAATCAGGTTGATAAGCTCATTCAGCTTAGCTTGGTCAATCTTCAATGAAGAGTATGACTTGTTAAGCACACCTTTCAGTTTTGGGTTATCCCGCTCAATACCTTCAAGTGCGTTATCGATGAGGTGACCGACAGAAGTGATTTTCTTAGGCTTACCATTAATATCAAGTTCAGCGCCACCAATAACCAATGGGCCGTTATCTTGCAGGAACTGCCAACGAGACTCAGTTGGTAGCCAGAACACGTTTTTCTCTGTGTAAAAGTCACGTTGTTCCAGCTCGATAGCAATCTCTTCTGCTAGTTCTTCTTCCGAGAAGTCATCAGGATCCAAGTAATATTCGTGCTCTGGGTTAGCGATGTCAGCTTTAATCTCATCCTGACGCAGCTTAAACGCATCAGAGACGTACTTAACGAAGATTAGACCTAACACTGCATGTTTGTACTGCGCGGCGTCTAGCGTTGAGCGTAGCTTGTCTGCTGCGTTCCAAAGCTTGCCTTCAAGCTCTTTCAAATACTGTTGTTCTGTTTGTTTCATTAGAAGTTTTCTTGTTATAGAAATATTCCGTCAATCATACCACTGGATGCAGCATTGTCTTTGATTTCTGCCTTACTTAAAGAGCATTTTTATGAAGTAAGGAGCACATTATGGAAGCTTGGAATAAAGGGAAGCGTGTAGGTCAGAAGAAAGCCTTCAAACTAGAAGACATTTGGCGCATCCGTATTCGACTTGAATTGGAAGAGCGCTTGTTTGAGTTGGCACTGTTCAACCTAGCCATCGACTGCAAGTTGAGGTCGTGTGATTTACGTAACTTGAAAGTTCAGGATGTCAGCCGTAGTGGCTGCGTGATGTCGAGAACCATAGTTAAACAGCAGAAAACCCAACAAGAGGTACACTTCGAGATCACACCCAAGACTCAGCAAACTTTGTCACAATGGATCATTCAAAACTCATTACAGCCAACAGATTATCTATTCCCAAGCCCACGACGTGAAGGACAACCCATCTCGTACCATTACTACACCACCATGGTTAATCGATGGGTTGCTGATATAGGACTCGATAAAACGCAATACGGCACACATTCACTGCGCCGAACCAAGGCTTCTTTGATCTACGCTAAAACCAAGAATCTTAGGGCTATTCAATTACTTCTTGGTCATGCTAAGTTAGAAAGCACGATTGAATACCTTGGCGTTGAGATTGAAGATGCGCTGAGGATTTCGGAGAGTTGTGAGACGTGAAATTTAGCATTAACCCTTATAAAAAAGCCCCACTACGTCAGCAGTGGGGCCATATAGGGTGGTCAAGACGACTGTGGGACATAGCACCAATCCAGAAGCGAGACCAATCTTTCGGTTTATCAGCCAGTTAACTAGAACTAACCAATCAAAATCTGTATTCTTGTCAGAACTATAGCAAAACTCACCATTAGGAGCAACTCTTGAAAGTTGATACTGGCATTTTAAACTCAAACTTAACAGTTCCCGAAGCATTCTTTTTAGGTGCATGGTTTAACATGACCCATGAACTGAGTTTAGATAGTGAGAGAGCTAGTTTCCTTCATGCAATTAATGGTTGTCAAGAGTTACTGCTACTTCTTGACTTTGGAGAAGCATACGGTGGAGCCAATAAGCGTTATGTCGTGGCTACTGAATTGCATGAAATCTTACAAGTAGATCCTATTGTTAAGACTCCTGAATTTGAAAAGTTGACTCAGAAAATGTTAGCTTTAACGCTCCCTAATGAGCAAGGAGAAAGCGAAGCTTCAGTTAATAAGTCAACAGAATTAATGCGATCACACATTGAAGAGTACCTAACTCATTTAAATGAGCATTATATAAAAGTTGGACTTAACCACCTTGAAAGCTTGTTATTTTCAGAAGTACCAGTTGATAGCAACGACCATCTTAAAAAGATACTGACTGCCACAGAGTCGATTGTTTCTGGGCTAATTGCTTCTGGGTTAAGCATGAACGAACTTCACAATTACTATCGACATGTGCTGACTAAATTTGTTGATAACGAGCCCTTCTCAGCTCGCTATCAATATCTTAAGGCTGTCTTATTAGAAGATAGTAAAGACTACTTGATTGAGCTGACTGTTACCAACCGAGAGCTTACTGAGCGTTTGGCGCAAGGAACAGAATGGGTCTTTGGTTCTTTGACATTAAAACGAACTGAAGAAAATGACAAGAACCTGATAGCTTCGGTGACAATAAACGCGAAATCACGTATTTCTGCTGGCATGCAAGCCAATGAACAACTAGGTGAAGTTCTTGATGCACTTAGTTTTGCAATACCAAATATTAATCTTTCAATAAATAAATCATTTAAGTCAACGGACCTCTCCACAGGTATAGAAAAATCCATTCGTCTTCATTCCCCAGTACCTAACCATATACATAAAATGAATTATGAGGAGCTTGAACGATTTATCTCATCTCTAAATAACTCAATTACTGATACTAAATTAGCTGGGGCATACCGTCAGTTACGAATCAATGCTTCTGCTGATAATATTGAATCTAGATTTGTCGGAAACTGGACAGCCTTAGAAGCCCTAACACGAGATGTGCCTTTGAAGACGAATCGACCGGGAGATGATGAGAGAGTGATTCTCGCGGCAGTATCACCAATTGCAATAGACTATGTAATAAAAAGATTAAGAACATTTAAAATAACATTGGTCAATGCAAACAAAACTGCCTTTACTATCGAAGGTGGAGATAGCTTTCATATCGATGATGCTAACGTCGAGAATATGTTTTCCGTTCTAAGTTGCCCACTAAAGGCGAATGCTATTTTACAAAGTCTCGATAACTTTCCATTCTTCAAGTATCGCTTGAGTTTGTTTACAAAACTTTGCCAAAACTCTTTAGAGCTAGCCAAAAACATTGAGAAACATGAGCAGCGAGTGTCATTGCAAATTAAGCGCCTTTACAGAGCGAGAAATCTTCTTGTTCATGATGGAGGGCGAGTAAAAAACCTCGAATTACTTTGTGCATACTCAGAGCATTATTTGAAATGTAATTTAACTGCGATCACCGCTATCATATCCTCCAAGCCGACGATCACAAATAGTCAAGTTGCTTTATTACGACTTGCAGATACACTCACGGATACAAAATTGAGTTTAAACCCAGCGATTAAAGCCCTAAGAAAGAAACAAAAGCAAGGTGCTAAAAGTCCAGAGAAACAATATCAAGATCAAAATTATAATAACGCTGAAGAACTCAAGGAACTAATCAGGTTATTTGATCAACCATCATAACGGCTAATGATGGTTCCAAAGTCAACCTTATACGCCTCTTCTGAGGCGCTTTTGTCCCGTAGCGAAAGACCGCGGACGAACCAACACTATTTCAACGAAAAAAGAAAACCACTGCTAGTTCTTCAACATCAGGTGTGAATGAAATTGAGTAATTCACCTCTAAAATGATCGCTTACAGGGCAAAAAACTTTGCCCTTACATTGAAAACTATGACTGTATGGGCATAGCATAGGCAAGTTCATGAACTAATTGTCTAAACAACGATTCTTTGCCCTCTGGGATAATTAACTGGTCTTTTCCTACGCGTTGGCACAATTTCTGTAATTTAGGTGCTGACGCTATGTTCTTTGCTATCGACTCGGTATCGCATTTCAAAAGTAAAAAACGCCCCTCTAATCGTACTGCATTCTTATTGCTCTCTAACGTTTTGAAGAGGTGCTCAATTTGAGTCGGGAAATATGGTTGTTCATCTCTTTCAGATAGGAAAGATTGTATTTCTTCTAAGTCACCACCATTTTCGAGGTGTGAGAGTATCTTGCTTGTGCATAGCTGCCAGACTTGGTCGGTAGCTTCATCCGCATAATTAGTAAGAAATACTCGCTCACTTGTAGTGGGTGGCTGCATAAACTGAACACGATACTTCGGCAATAATGCGATCGATGTTTTCGTTGATTCGGATACATCGATGTAGGTATCAACCACTCCAAGCACATAGGCTCCGAGCTTTGTAAGCCTGATATATTTTAAACCATCATAAATGGACAAATAATCTAGGTCATATTGCCCCCAACGGTCATAGTAATTATCTTGAGCGCCCTCCGGCGTTACGTAAGCTATGTCGACGATCCCTAGAGTCGCGAAATACTCCATAATTAAACAGCGAGAGTAAGCATTAGTAAGAAAGGTACCGTCATGAATGCGGCCATACGTGGAATCACCAATATACAAGCTATAGGGTTCAAACGTAATATTAAAGAATTGCCCCTCAACCGCCATTAAT
This sequence comes from Vibrio sp. 10N.247.310.17, assembly GCF_041466605.1. Classification (NCBI taxonomy): domain Bacteria; kingdom Pseudomonadati; phylum Pseudomonadota; class Gammaproteobacteria; order Vibrionales; family Vibrionaceae; genus Vibrio; species Vibrio sp. 10N.247.310.17. Next base: position 11,961 of record NZ_JBFSTC010000063.1, read on the forward strand.
CTCAGATAGTCATCAAAAGAGACCCATTCTTCAGGTGGGCAAGATCGCAATGTTTCTATACAAGCATCCCTGCGGCTCAGAACATTGGTAAAATATTTCTGACCTTTTCCTTTTTGCCCTTTAATCTGATTGATACGTGAGAACTCGTCAAATTTGCTTCGATCTTTCCAGTCCAAGAAAAGCTGTTTAATGACGTCACAATGTCGTTGTTGAAGAGCGGCTTTTTTTAGGTTGATTTGCAATTCGCCCTTTGTCTCTTTGAACCATAGAGCAGCTCTTAGAATTTGAATCCAACCAAAAGCCTTTATACTTTTCGCTGATTCGTCATCAAGTGATGTTACCTTTTGATACGGTTCATTGAGTTGGTTGCACAGTTGGTTGAGCAATGTTTTAGAAGGCAGCCCAGTTTTCGGACTGACTTTTAACTTCTTAACCTTAATAGTGTTAAGAAGAACGTTAAGCTCCGCTTCCGTGTATTGTGGGGTTTCTGACGTTTCAATCTCGTCACCATCGACAATTGCCGTTGGCACAGAGAAATGTGGTGGCAATGGAACATGAGGTTTCAAAAAAGCTAATAGGTCATTAGGTATTCTGCGTGAAGATCCGTAACGGCGGTCAGGATAAAAGAACGGAGATAAAGCTTTGCCACCGTTATCTTTATCTCGACTTCGATACAACGACCAGTCTTCTGTACTAGGTGGTTCTTTTTGATATTTTGACCAGAATACGAAACCGTCCATATAACCTGCTTGATTGTGAACGGCCTCTTGCAAAGCAAGCTTCTGAACCTCTGAGAGGTGGTTCCAAATTAGCTGTAGGTTGTCTGGGTTCATCAATGCATTAAAGAGTACACTTGCAACTTCTGCTTTGCGACTGGGGATAGCACAAGAAAAGGGTAATGACTTGATACGAAACTTCAGGTCATCGACGGTGCTGTAATCAATAAGGTTTTGAAAATTATCCATGCTGTTACTAGCTCTCTTGATATCTTCAGGAGATTTTATACTACCCCCCTTAGCTCTTCTTCCTTATTTTCGAAAAAGCGTACTTTGCATGGCTTAAATAAATGCAAATTCAATGGAAAGTGTGATTTTGCTAAGGCACTTTTGTCCCGAAGCGACCTTACCAACATAAAAAGTCATTTTTACTGCATGAGTCTTGTTATCGTCACATGATCAGGGGTTGGGTAAATTCCAGTTGTCTACGAACGCGCATGTTGATGGCAGAATATAATAATGGGCAATAATAGGATAAGCCACTCCCAAAAAGTGGCTTTATAGGGATTCAAGATAACTACCAACTCAAAAAATCCAACTCAGCTCTAATATCACTTATCTGCTCATCCGTTAATTCTGGCAAAATGTTGAATTTCCCTTTTATTGCCTTTGGTTCGGGGTTAGGTTTGTCTGCCTTCAATGCCTTTGTGGTACGTTTTCGTTTTCTGGGCTGTACTTCTTTAGGCTCGACTAACATCCCCGTTATTACCGCCCCCAGAGTATCTACTGCCTCTGTCACATGGCACTCGCTAACATGCATATAACGAAGTGTTGAAGAGATACGTTTATGACCAAGGAGCTTAGCGACCATCGGGAGCGGATAACCTTCCAGTACCGCATAACTGGCAAAAGTATGGCGTAAGTCATGAATACGTACATCTGCAATATCAGCTAACCCCCGTACTCTTTGCCATACCATCCCAACCTTAGTAGGCCGACTCACATAACAGCGAAGAGGTGGAAAAACATCATTACCATTAGAATCAAAAAACTGTTTCCCTATTCCCGAAAGTAGTTTTCGAGCATCTTTACCCACATAAACCACCTTCGCCCCCGTTTTACTGTCTGGCAAATGCCATTCATCTCCTTTGATAAAGGACCATTGCAATCCCGTCACCTCTGAAATCCGACACCCCGTCAAAAGCACCAGCTTTATGACCTGACAGCAACACGCCTCAATTTCTCCCTGCTGACTAACCGTTCGTAAAGCCCCTTCAAGTCGCGATAATTCCTCCAGACTTAAAAAGCGATTCAACTTCTTTTTTCGGTTCTGCTTGATACCATCGCAAGGATTTTTCAAGCAATACCCTTGTCTCTCGGCATATTTAAAAATGGAACGCAGCACATCAAGAGTGCGATTAGCCGCTCCAGCATAGTCTTGGCTTAACTCATCAAACCAACGCTGCACATGACACGAATCAATACGAGTGACGGGGTAATGCCCAAATTCTGGTAATAAGTGTTTATTTAATGCCCCTCTTGCCCCTCCCTGTGAGCTGGTTTTCCATGTTGAGCACACTTTTTGTAACCATTCACCCTGTACCAATGCATCAAAACGCATCGCCCCGATTGCCCTACTCTTATCATTACCCTGCATCAGGCTTAACGTTTTTTGACGAGCCTGACGAAGAGACAGGCTATCGACAGGTGCTATAATCTTATTGCCACCGCCTGTCTTCATGACATAAAAACGGGAAGCGTCTTTGCCTACTCGCACCCCAAACCCATATTGCTTTGTATCCCAAACAACATAAGTTTTGGGTTGGGGCAATAAATCCTTAATCTTTTTCTGAGTGAGTTTGATATAGCTCATGAGCGCATCCCCTTAGCCAAAGTGGCTGATATATGAGAGGCTGCTTTACAAGCATCCTGACTGCTTAAGTGGGCATATTTCAGCGTCGTTTCTACTTCCGCGTGACCCAGTAAGCGACTAAGCACCGTCAGATTAATATTGGATTGAATTGCAATACTGGCGTACGTGTGGCGTAAATCATGTAGGCGCACCCCGGCTAACTCGGCTAAACGGCGCACTTTATGCCAGAACGAACTCAAGGCCACTTGAGAGATCGGTTTGGTATGACATTGAGCAGGAAAAATATAATCACTCTCTGTTCGCCACTCTTTTAGATACGCCCTAACCTGTGAGCAAAGGTACACAGTTTTTGCACCTGTTTTACTGTCTGATAAATGCCAATGCCCTCCCCTGTAATCTTTCCATTGCAACGTTCTCACTTCCGAAGAGCGGCACCCTGTATATATCAATAATCGGATAATCATCACGAGAATTGGGTTATCGGCTTCTAACGTTTCGAGTACATGCCATAGGTTACGCAACTCTTCCGGACTAAGGTAGCGTTCGACCTCTCCCGCTTTATAACGCTTAAAGTGACGACAAGGGTTAGTGTTTCTATGTCGATATCCCCACGCTTCACACTGCTGCATCATGACAGACATCAACACTAACGCCTGATTCGCTGAGCCTTTCACGTGATTCAACTGAGCAAACCACCCTTCAATATCTCTTCGCTCTATGGAGTGAACCAGTTTATCGCCTAAAATAGGCGCGATATGTAAACGAAAGGCGCTCTTATTCTTTACCGTCGTTCTTGGTTTCCAGTGGCGAGGATAACGCTTAAAAAATTCCTCAGCGAAGACCCGAATCGTTATTGGTGGCAGCTCTTTTATATCTGCCAGATAACGAGTCTGGTGAACTTCATTCACCACTTGCTTTCGCACCTCTCGTAATGATAGGTCGGTTGCTTTACCAAGCTTGCGGTGAACCCTTAACCCTTCATGCTGAAAGCGAATATAAAATCGCTTACCTCCTGACGGATAAACTCTTAAATACAACTCAGGGACTTTTGTATCGTAAAACTCTTGAACCAGATGGTTAGAAAGGATGCGCTCAACAAAGCGTTGTGTGAGTAAGATTTTTTTCATCATTTAGTACCTTCATATAGGGACATAGAATCACGAAATTTCGTGAAAGCATGCCATACCAATGAAAGACACAAACTACACATCGCTTACCTATCAGACACTTACTACAGACAACCATCCATAATCGCCAGATTATGACGTGGTGTGTGGTGAAGAATTGAAAATACAGGGGCATCTTGGGAACGCTTTCCAATTAGTCTTTGTTTTCGCTAAGAGACTAAATTATCGATGAAAAACGCCCCTATTGGAAGGGGTTGGGGTGTAGATTTGACCACACTGTTTTTACATTAACGCCTAGTTACTCTTATACAGGGGCACTTTACCCCCTAAAGTACAGGCTAAAAATGACGAGATTACAGCTAACTGAAATTAGCGCTAGAACGCCCTTTCAATGCTAAATTGACTTTGCAGACATTACTAACAAACTTTGGGGCGTGCGACGTGAAGTCGTATGAAGCGCTGCTCACCGCTTAACGTGTGAACCATCTGTATCACCAGATGAACCTAGGATCCTAAATAAATTAGCGGCTCTGACAATGTAATGAAGAATGGTCATGACCATTCGGGATTTGAATCGTGAGAGGACAATCCTCCTGATAACCACAACCGGGTGAATGCTAGGTAGTTAGCATGATGAACATATGTGAACCCGCTCAAGGCGCGTTATGTTATGAAACAGCGGAAGTGGTTAATACGCTGTGGCCAAAAGGCATGAGAGTCGGAAGAGATTGCCCCCCAAAGCAGCGCCTCGTTCTTTGATATAACAGGTTTATTCGGGCTGTGGTATCTTCGCTTTAATAGCCATCATCACTAATTTTTATTTGCGCAGCGGTGATCGTGTCATGTTTATGCATTGTACCTCCCCCATAGAAAAAGTATATTATCCAGTAACTTAAGTAAACGTGTAATTAATTGGATGAATTATTGGATTTTCAAGCTTAGTAAACAGACACTATACCCAGATGTGCCCAGCAAGCAGTATGTTTTTGATAATACGCACTCAATAAAAGTTGCCCCTGGAGACTCATTTTTATTCTTAGATAAAACTAAAGACTATTCTTTTACTGCAGTAGGAACAGTCTCTAGGCTTGAAGAAAGAGAACCTACAGAAGAGGAAGCCTTAAGAACTAAGAACGTAAGAATTGTTTACACCGCACATTTAAATGACGTTTACTACTTTGACTCGCCTTTATGTATAGATCCTCAGAAGGGAAAGAACAATCGAAAGCGTTTAGGTATCATTGACGTTAACCTATTGGGTTGGTCTCACTCAATAGCAAAGCTATGTGATGACATGTTCGATAGAATCATAGACTTAGCCTATGAACGTAATCTATTTAATCCGAAGTTAAAAAATAGTAATACTAAGAAGGGTAATAACAATTTTGAAATTAAAGACCAGTGGGGTTTAGTCAAGCGTCGAGCTTACTTATATGATTTTTCGAGAAAGGTAAAATCTTTATGCCTGAATCAATGTGTTGTTTGTGGGTTAAATAACACCTTGTTTCTCGATGCTGCACATATTGTTCCTTATGCTATCGACAAAAAGAACAGAGCAAACCCGAATAACGGCATATGTTTATGTAAACACTGCCATATTGCTTATGACAGTCGTGTTATTGAAATCACCCATAACGGTGCGCTAACTATAAATGATGAGTCGTTTTTGTCCCATCATAAAGTATTATTATCTAAAGAACTTCGTTTTTCCTTAGTTTCTCATGCAAGAGAGTTCTTAAGTAGAAAAGCTATGTCATAAATAATATAACCTCCTAGAAATCAACGGGAGGTTATATTATTCCAGATTTACATGTGTTTTTTAATTAGTTTCGCTACTGCTCTAAACACTGGAACCACTACAGAATTACCAAACTGTTTATACGCAGATGTATCTGCACATACAATCCTAAAGTCAGTATCTGCTTCACTACGGTCAAACTCAGGCTTTTCGAAGCCCATCAATCTTGCACATTCACGCGGAGTTAAACGTCTTGGTGTTTTGTAAAGTGAATCAAACTCTGGCGCGTAGCGGCCATGTAGTTCGTCATACTTTCTCTCACCTTCTTTTAAGGCTAGCTTATACTCTTTATCACTTGTTTCTGGTTTTTCAGCAGTGTATCTATCTGCAAAAATTTTCGCTACGTTGTCACGTTCTAAGTTCTTACGTATACCGTGCTCTCGGTTATCCAATAAGTATTCAGGTTCAAGCCCGTCTTGGTTAATCAAGATCTCTGAGCCATCTTTATAATAACGAGCTGAAAGTGTTCTTGATACGGCATTAGGGTTTCTTGGGTCAACTAAGCCAAAGCCAAAGCCATTACCTTTTGCTTGGTGCTTCAATGCATAGTGGTACAGATAGCTCCAAAGGTTGGGTGTTAGTGTGTACTTCTTTTTTTCTTCGACATTGAGTGGGCATAGTATTTCAGCAAAGGTATAGCGTTTCTGTGGTTTTTCAATGTTACGCAATGATAACGTTGCCAAGCTTGGATTCGCCTGTATTAGGTCTTTACGAACTCCTACTAACACGATTCGTTCACGGTGCTGTGGAGTAAAATAAGCTCCATCTATCACAGTAGGCTCAGGTTTACGTTTGCGAACTTCTTTAATAGCTTCTTCGATATCATCATCAACGTTAGAAACATCAGCAACCCAATAGCCTGCGCGATCAAGAGAGCGGATGATTGTGGCGAATGTGTTGCCCTTGTCGTGGCTTTTCAGGTTTTTAACGTTTTCTAGCACAAAGTATTTAGGTTGACGTGTTATCAGTATTTGTTCAACGTCAAAGAATAGCGTCCCTTGGGTATCACATTCAAAACCATGCGCACGCCCTAATGAGTTTTTCTTTGAAACACCGGCTAATGAAAATGGTTGGCAAGGAAAGCCAGCAAGTAGTAAATCATGCTTGGGGATATGCTTTAAAATACTAGCTTGCTTATCTGCTTCTGTTGCACTGTCATCACCGCTTTTTGTAATTTGGGTGATGTCCATGTAAGAAGTATTTTTATCGGCGTTCTCTTTATCATTATCTAAAAAGTATGGAAGCTCGTGTTCATCCACATAGTGATTAGCAAGATAAGTACGTCGGGCAGCTGCATCCCATTCGTTGGTAAATTCGCATTTCCCACCTTGATCTTCGAATCCTTTACGAAGCCCGCCTATGCCAGCGAATAGGTCGATAAAAGTAAAACTAGGGTTATCCCAGTGGGAAGGTTTTTGCGGTAGTAATTTTTTACGTAAATCATCCAGCGCCTTCTCATGGAAGCAGATAGCACTAGACTCTGGTGATACTTTCCAGCGGTTTAGTTTTTCTCGAGATACTTCGGCGTATTGCCCGCCCAGCTGCTGAAATTTAATGGCTAAATTTTTCTGGTCGTAGATCTCGATAAGCAACTTAAGAAGTTTATTAGTTTCTTGGCGGTTATGTTCAAAACGAAGCTCATCATCTCTATCGCCTTTCAGTATCTCTTTATAGCGCATTATTTGTTCTTATCTGGGAATTTTGTGTGCACATTACCACACAATACTCCCAGTTTTAAGCTTGTTTGTTATTTATGAGGAATATACCCATGACAGTGTTAGCGCTATTTAAGTTACCCGACTTATCTTGTCAGCCCTTTTACTTCATCAATGAATTCACGGAAGGTCATTAACCATTCAGCCTGCCCTGGAAGGTAGTGTTGATGAAGATCTTCAGGGACAACCAATTGCAAATTTTTATCTCTCATTTGGTTTGTTTGGTGTTCACTAATCGCGGGTTCCATTGTAATTAGGTGTTTGTGTTCAATACGCTCAGCTTCAGCAAGCACTTGTCTCCACCTATCTTTGCAGGTCGTTTTTGCACCAAGTATTCGCAGTTGTTCTACTGGGAAATCTAGGTTTGCGTAGCTTGCGGAGTTAGGAAACAAAAAATCTGGCTTTTGCCTACCCTCTGTTTTTGCTCCTCTTTCAAAGTTAAGTCCAGAAGCAATCAAAATTTCTTCAATATGATTTTCAAAAGCGTGTCCACTTCTGCACTTTCTTCGATTTTGCACGCTTAGTGAGAAACGAACAAACTCATCTACGTCATCGCCGTTTTCGCCAAAACCAGCTCGAAGCTTTTCTTGTACTATATGTTTCTCTAATTGCCGAAAAGCAGACTCTTCAGCTTCCATCCAGTTAAACAGTGCTTGGTCTGGGTGAGATGCTGGGCATATATCCTCAGTTAAGCTTCGAGCAAAACTAGAAAACTCTCTTGTCTTTGGAAACGTAGGACCAAATCGGTCAAGGATTCTATCCAAATAATTTGTACCGTCATTGCCAACTTCGATGCCATAACGGGCAAACATGAGCCTGATAGGTGCTGCTACTGCCATGTCCATTATCACTCTAGTAAGCCCTCGTTCATTCGTTTCGGTGTCTCTTACACCGAATAGAGACCGAATTTGGAGTTCATAATCACTTTCTGGAGAACAAAATATCATTAGTAGATTTCCCTCCGTCGTTAAAGCAATCATGAAAAAATCACCAGGCTGGAAGCGGTTGCTTACATCGTTAGACTTATAATAAAGCCGCCACTCCGGAGCCCTAGTTTCATTATGATATCGAGCGTCGTACCAAGTTACTTTATCTTCACAGATTAAGGGCTGCTCATCATCTGCATCGAGGTATACCATTGTCGCTGGAATACTAATTTGACTACCGTCATTAGGAGTACCAAGTTGTCGCCCTATACCTGCAGCAACTAAGCCTCCAATTTCATGTTGGTTTGATCGCCCAGGATCAGCATCAACTACAGAAAGATACTTGAAGGCGGCAGATGAAAAAATATCAGCGAGCTGTTCGAACATGATGACTCCGGTGAAACTACAATTAAATGAAAAGTTTATTAATCAACAACTTATTTTTTGATTTAATTAAATAATCTAAGCCAGTAACGATGAAGCATAGTTACTTTCGTACTTATCATTAGTTAATACATTATAAACACCCTTAGTTGTTGATTTTTGAGATGTTTATCACGCAAGTCTGAGCTTACATATACAAGTGTTTTATAACGTTGTAATTAATGGGGTGATAGCACCCTATGGGCAACCATGCTTTATCTCGCGAACCTCTTCGCTCGTACCTCACTCCTCGGTGGCTCAACCAAGCCACTTCAATCACAAACAACGTGCTTTACGTTGTCTTGGCCGTACCGGTCACAATCAGGGCTAGACAAGCTTTCACTTTCGCGGCCAAGTGCTGTCTGAGTGTGCTTTATGTTTGTGCCCTACTCTGTCCTCGGGGTGGGTTTCAACGGTTCGTTTACGCCACTTCGATCCTCCGCCCGCAGAACTTCACTAGAAAAAGTGAAATGAACGCTACGCGCTTTTGCCAGTGAAAACCATGTGGGCTATCGGGAAGTTAGGCGAAAACGACGATGAAACCCTAACAACCCAAGGAGCCCACCATGTCACATTCCCTTTCTTTGCAAACTCACAACACTAAGCCCGCAAAAGCGAGCAACGTATCCCCGTTGCATCCGTCAGGCTCTACAACAATGAAAGTTGAACCCCTGTCAGTCTTGATTCACTGGTCTGAATCTTTCAGGCTACAAACCGATGAAGAGTTTGAGTTTGAAATCTTTGAGGCAATCGCACTTAAAGCCGCTTTGGATAATCCATTAGGCGGTTACGACAAAACAGAAGTAACGGTAAAGTTCGAAGGTGGCCATCAGCATCGATGTCGGATTGATTTAGGGTGTGGAGGTAATGAAACCGGCTTCGCTGATCATTGCTTTCGTATTCTGGAATATTCAGAATATCTAAAGAAATCAGAGCCGGATCATTGGTATCTAACCAACTCTCAAGGCAAAGAACTCGTAGTGCTATTGAAGTCGTATCAACTTAATCGCCAACAAGTGGCTAATGGTCGCCAGACCGCGTTTAAAAAAGTACGTTTGGCAAAAGGTATTTAATCTAGTTAGGGGCTTAAGCCCCTACTCACACAGAACTGTATATGAGCAGGAAATCGACAGAGAACAAGATGTTATTGCTTTAGAGTAGATTGAGTCATTCGAGTAATACTTATATGAACCTTCGATGCTTCATTTTTTGGGGGACGAATACTTAAGACTCCCCCTGAGACACTCAATAGTTAATAGATTATGCTTGTAACAATGATATTACTTGATTCTAAAAACAGAAAAGCTTTGCTGTTCACTAGGAAGAACACCTTCAAACACGTTGAGACTACCAATAGAGTTGAGCTGCTTTGTATCCATCATAGATTCAGTCCAAATCTCTAATTTTAGCTTTTCTACTCGTTCTTCACGGTTAAATAGATACTCTGCTGAATTAAACTCTGGGCAATCAAGAATCGAAATGTACAATCGATCTTGCTCCAAAAATTTTGATTCTAGTAATAGAACCAGTTCTTTTAACATCAGACGACAACGTTCTAAAACAGTAGCTCGACTGAGATACGATTCATGAGCATTGATATCAAATCCCATATCTTCTGCTATTGAGAATGCTAAATTTTCTATTTCAATTCCCGCGTCATTATCTTCAAAATCAAGATGATCTGTATTACCTTTATAAGCAAATGCAAAAAGCGCTATGGATTGTAAAAGTTTTTGTTTTTCAATGTCTTTCATGTCATACCGACCTTTTAATATAATTGAAATATTGTACCACATTAAATTGAAGTTCACTTACGTGCAAGTATATGATCAACAACAAATAAATTCAGATAAGAAACCAGAGAACATACGAATAGGCGAGTCTATTTTGATCTTTGTCCGAACAACTATCAAAAGTAGCAATGACCAAGCAAGCATCAATCATCTGAACTTTAAAGTTAAAGTCGACTAACAGTCTAAAAGGCAGGTTTCGAACATTTTGTAGAAGTGATAGTAGCTTGGGCTAAGTATTAAAGTGCATGGCTAAAGTTAGCTCTTTAGCCATGCTTGAGATTATCAAATAATCTTACTCGATTTTTGAGCTACTTTAATACTGATCAAAAGAGACAATATACCTTCAAAATAGACATGAGCTTCAGGGTCAGTCAACCATTCAAGTGGCAAAGTTAAAAGTAACCCGTGGGATTCAATTAACTCTGCACGAACAGATGAAGGTAAGTCTTTTTGGATCGCAAGTAGGTTTAGAGCTAACTGGCCCTTAAGTTTATCTAGGCCTTTCTCGCCGTTGGCATCAATCAATCGCCACGCAAATAATTCACCTGCCTTGTATACAAGAGCCAAATCAAACCCCGACATAGGTTTGACATGCTTAAGACTAAACAGGTTTTCCGTTTCACAATTAAGCCAAGGAACTTCTGTTAGCGAGAATTTATCATTGCATTCAATTTCAATCTTTTCTTCTTCGGGCTCGAATGTGGCCTCTACGTCTATTGTTATTTCATTATATAAACTTGCGTTCAATAGTTGTAGTTCAGCTCTTTCTTTTAGTTGCTTTCTATCGTCAGCACTTAAGTAACTGTATCCAGTTCGAGCTAATGCGAATAGGTTAGCGAGTGCATAAACATCTTCGCCTAGCCCTTCACCTAGATTGACTTTCATTGCATCGATGTTTTGTTTTTCTGGGTTTAACAAAACCAAGATCATAGCTCTCAATGCAACATTAATTTCATCTGTATAGATAAGTTTAACGTCATCATTGTTTATGATCTTTTCTGCAGTTTCTACCCAACGATCGACATCTTGAGAGGCTATATTTTCAGTAATAACTAAAGCCTTAAATTTCTCAACCACTTCGCTTAGCTGCCAACCATTATCAATATTGAAGTCACAGCATATTCTATAGAATATAGCGGCAATTTTTAGCTGTTCTTGGTCTCTCACATAGTGACTAAGGTTTGCTTCAAGTAATCGTTCCGGGTTGCCTAGATACTGCTTTAACTCACTTGAGAAGTCGTTTGAAGACAGTAAGGTACTATGAGTTGCGGCGATAATAGCGTCGTTAAAGGCCATCTTTTTCGAAAACAAATGTTTCTCGACTGTTGGAGGTTCTGCTATATCTAACGGCAAAGTTACATTAGCTTCATCATTCTCAAGAACATAGCACTCCATAGAACTTAAATCGTAGTTCTCATAACTTCGATCGATAAACATGTCTAAGCTATCTTGGTTGGTAAAACCCAATTTCGTAATATTGGAGAATGGCTGATAAAGAGATGTTAGTTTGTCTTTCAATCTTAGAACGACAACTTTCTCATCAATCAAATTTTGAGCGATCATTGATTGCAGTTCAATTTCTGAAAAAACCTTTTTTTCGTTCACTTCAAAGCAAAGTTCAAGAGGTAACAACTCATAAGTGAGAACATAACGACTTAGGTTTCGTTTTGGGAGCATGACATAGCACGGTGAGTTAGAGTTCATTTCCATTATTTCTGTTCTCTATAATCTATTAGTCCTGATGTTTTGCTCGGGAAGTGTTCAAAAAAAGCAGGATTGCAATTCGTACTTCCGTTACACAAAAAGACAAGTTCTTCACGAGCTCGAGAGCACATAACATATAAGTTCATTTTAAACGTTATGAGGTCTGCATCGTCAACAGCAAATGATTGTAATTGAGGAATAAAAACGGAATCAAACTCCAAACCTTTACAACTTTTACGATGCAATACAGTAACGACTCCTTGTTTATCAAACAAAAGATTTTCGCTACTTCTAGGATTTTTACTACTGTATGATTGTACAGTATAGTTAGGAAGTTGTCGTTCTATTTCGTCCACGAAAAGAGATCTATCAATATCATTATCAACAATAACTCCTACCTCGAGAGCTGCTCTATTTCTCAATGATCGGCATATATACTGAATTTGCTGTTCGGTATTACCCATTATCACCAACTGAGGTATGTTTCCTTGTCGATCTGGTAGTTTAGGAACGCCCGTTGGCAAACCAACATAAAAATGGCTTGCCACTTTTGCTATTTGACTGGTGCTCCTGAAGTTTTTAGTCAAACTAAATTCACGGTCAGGTTTATTTTTCAATTTTAGAGCTGTACGAATATCATCTAAGCTTGAGTGTCTCGACTCTTCTAAGCGTTGATTTTCATCAGCTAGTATTGTTAACCCACCATGCTCCAATTGTTTTGCACTAAGGCGTAAGAATGAAAATAACCCAGGTTCAAAATCTTGTGCTTCATCGATGATTAGATGCCCCCAGTCAATCAAATTATCTGGATCTTTCTCCAAGTATAGGTCTCGCATCTCTAACCAATCAAATTGCCACTGAGTTTGTCTTGGAGGATCGAATGATGTCCCAGTCCAGGCACTATAAGCATCAGGATTTCGGTCATACTTTTCTTTAGAGACATACCACATCCCCTTTTTATGGGTAAATGGATTAATCTTATTCCATTCGAATTGACCACCTATTTTTTTTAATTCATCTTTGTCTTCATAGGGGCAATTGAGGTACGCCTTATCTCCCTCTACAATTAAAGTCTCAGTATCAGATGCTGAAATCTTCTGTTGGCGCCACCATTCGGGAAGCCATGAGTGCATTGTTTTAGACTGAACTTTTCCTTCAATTTCACTCGCTACATTTTCTGTGTAGCGCCTCAATACACGATTGAACATCAAGACCGTTACTTCTTTTCTTTTCTTTGATAAGAGGTTCGCCCGCAAAAAAGCTATTACTGTTTTTCCGGTCCCGGGAGGCCCAGTGACCAAGATACTTCCATCTATAGGTGCATCTTCAAAAATATCTTGTTGTTCTTCGCTGATTTGTCGAGTGTTAGGCATTCTCATGACGCGATTTCCTTTTGTGCAGAAACAATCGCTTGGCTAAAGAAACCTTCATATTCATCGTTCCCGATTAATATTGTTCTATCTAACAGTAGGTTGTTATTTTCACAACTTGTTTCGGAAATGATTGAACAAGAATGGCAAGCCGCTTGATTTAACCCCATAACACCCACCTCCTGTTTTTCACCACATACAGGGTCATTTGAACACCAGTGAGCAGTTTCTAAGGAAGCTAATATTGCAGGCAAAAGTCTGTTCACATCACCCTGTTGAACTAGACCACCTAAACTACCTTCAGAGTCCCCCTCTGCAGTGTAAATAAGTAGCCCTGCTTGCTCTTCATCAGCGTAAATTCGTTCTCTTAAAGAGCCACTAGAGTAGCCACTTTCAAAACTTAATTGTCGTATCAACAGGTGTGCTAATGTATGTAAAATAAGAAACTTAGCACTTGGTTGAGGTAAATAAGTTGAACTCAACTCCGCGTGATACCGGTTCAATGTTTCGAGTCGTTGCCTCAATTTTAGCGGTAAATTCTGTTGCCAAGCATTAATAACAGCCAAGTTCATTTCTATGAAAATACCTTCACCAAAAACTTCGGTAGCTGGTAGCCAAGAACGGCTTTCAGTGCTGGTTTTAGGACTTACGATGTTGTCGCTGGGAGATACTCTTTCAAAACCACAAAATGCACGTACTTCACGCAATTTTTCTAATAAAACAACACGTTTAATAATCTTTGTAAAACTAGACATTGGAGGTGAATCGAAGCTCGCGAGCTTTGCTTTAAAGTTCGGCGTTTCTTTACTTTCAATATCTGGCGAAGATAGGATTTCCCACTCCGCAACTCTTAAATCTTCATCTTTAGGAATCTTAAATGTTCTCTGCTCTCGCTCTTTCGTATTCACGGCACTTAAAACATCTTCGATGGAAATACCTAACTCTTCTGCAATTTCATCAGCAAAAAACTCTACTCTGCGCTCCTTTTTATCAGCCAGAGCTTTCATTAAGTCATCAAACTCATCAGTTTCTTTAATACGTGCATATAGTTTATTACCGGAGCTAGATGGAGAGTGCGGGATATCCAGTGCAGAGCGAACAATGGAGTAATACAGGTTACTCGCGCCCCGTTGCAATACATGTAATGGTTCTTCACAGAGTTGTTGATCGATAGGCTTATATTCCCATGGCTGAGTATCTTGACATTTAACGCCCGCTAACCCGTTTTGACTCATGATCTCTTTAAGAGAGTTCTTAGCTCCACACTCTGGGTTCTTACATTCAATGTATAGCGCATCAAGGCCACTGCCTAATTCTGGATTAGACAAAAAATACAACTCAGGATGTTCGCATGTTTTATGCTTTCCTGATTTATGGGCCCAGTAAACCCAAGGGACATCTTGTAAATGTCCATGCTGACAAGCAGCGACGAACCTCATCGGCGCTAATTCCTTTTTCTTACACGCTGAGTTGGCGCAAACGGGAATACCTTCAGCATTCACTTTTCCAGTTTCATTTTTCCACAATTCCATTCTTTTACAGCGTGGGCAAAACATCCACTTTGGAAAACGTACTGTCATAAGAGCGTTATGTGGACCAATATCATCTTTCTTAGTAAATCTATTATTGATTACTGGAGGTTTTTTCAATGCCCATACACCGGCCTCGCTAGATAGTCGGTCTAACTTGATTTCATCTAACCTTTTAGGCCAATGTATTGGATCTGCCAAAACTAAAGACTCATCACCAATCTCTATCACAGAGCCTGGACCAAATGGCGTAATAAGTTGGGAACTACGATATGAACGATTAGAGCTAGCCACTAGCGCTCTCCTCTTACAAATAGGTGTGTTTCAGTATCTACATTGCGCATAGAATTCAAAGTACGCCATGCCTCATCATGTTGAGAGCTTTCAAAAGATTGAATAAGTGGCTCAAACTGCTTACCACCATCATAGTGTGTTAATGGTTTTGACGTTCGATTACACCTTTCTAACCATTGACTAACCAAAGATTCTAGAAAGTCGAGTGTTTCTAATTGCTCAGCTTTCGACATTCCTTTCATCGCCCGCTGAATACGCGCCTGGAATGCTTTATAGATCTGTACAAAATCTGGGTGATGTACATCGAGATGTTTTGCACTCTCATTTTTTCTTAAGTAGCCCGTGATTCGCACTGCAGCAATAAGTGATGCATGTAATGCACGCTCAAGAGCAGGCTTGACCCAAGGAGTCACACTGGTGGGTTCAACATAACGATAAAGTGCTTGGTGATAGCTCTTAAAGGTTTCGTAGTGTGAACGATCACGAGGTTTAGTTGGTGAATACTGCGTGATAACAATACCCGGTGGCCGCTTTTTGTTACGACCTACACGACTTGATGCTTGAATGTATTCTGCTGTTGATTTCGGCTGCCCTGCAATTAACATCATACCCAGTCGCTCAACATCAACACCGACCGAAATCATGTTCGTACATGGAAGAATATCGATCGCCTCAGGCGTTTCTTTTTCTAACCTTGCTAGAACCTCAGGAATCTTTGAACCTTTGACTCCAGCACTTAATTCTTCAACATTAGACACCGTTCTCGTGTCGTACTGGTCTTTTGAAATAACCTTGATACGCTCAGGAATATCATCGCGACCTAAAGTCATCGTTTTACCAAGCTCTCTTCGGCTATTGTGATAAATAGGAAGCGTCCAATAACTATCTAACAGCGTGTCTTTAAACCCTAATTCATACGGCGCTAAAAGGGCTGCCGAACTTGTTTGTACAAGTGATGTTTGTCCTGTATGGCCAGACGGCATAACACCAAGATAAAGTCGCCCCGGCTTATTTTCTTCTTCTTTTGAAAAAAACGAATCAGCCTGATCTGTACCAGAAGGAGGGAATATATTTACTTGTCTTCCAAATAGTCGAATACTTTGCTGCTGTGCAGCTCGAATCGTTGCAGTCGCAGCTATTACCTTAGGCCTATGGCCTAACACTTCCATTATGGTGTCAAAGCCAGCCTCATAAATACCAGCAATAGTTCCAAGTGGGCCTGAGATAAGATGAAGCTCATCTTGAATGATCAATGATGGTGGCTGTACTTTTTTATCACCGAAGAATGCAGCCGCTCTTTCTTGCCAAGTCAATCGCGCAAATTTATCGATAGTACCAATCAGTAAACTAGGGGGCTTCATGTATAACGCATCATCGACAACTTGGATTGGTAAATGACGGTGGAAATCACACTCATGACTAGGGCAAAAAAACTCAAATTTATTGTCTGGGTTGGAGCGAATTCCATATGAATTACAATCAGAAGAGTAATATTTAGGAACAATCTCAGTACCACACCAAGGGCAAACTTGAAGTTGAAAACTATTTTCGGGCTCAGGGTCATCTCGCATAATCATGACTTTATCGTGAGCATCTTGAAAATTATTAGGGGTACTATCTTTTCCTGCCCATAATCCAAGAGAAAACGATTCATTACCTAAGCGTTCATCAGACTTTCTAAGTTTTTCCAAAGCGCAAATTAAGCTCCCTGCTCGCTGGAACTGTTGCGAAGTCAACAAGCGCAGAGTATAGCGCTTGATCACAGCGGTCCCTCCACCTTTTTCACCTAAGGTTAGGCGACGGTGGATCAATTCCCACGCAGCTACTGCTAAGTAAGCCTCTGTTTTACCACCACCAGTTGGAAACCATAATAGGTCCACTTCCTCATGCGATGCAGGAAAGTCGCCGGTACTTTTGTTTGGAATAATAGATTCAAGGACCAATAGCTGAAACGCCAATTGGAATGGACGCCATTTAAAGTTTTTGATGACTTCGTTCGAAAAGTATTCTGGAGCCTCATACGGAGTACCTTTAGTTTTTGCTTCACCCGCATACTTTTTCCCGCTGTGGATCATTTGCATTAACATCGCCTTATTGGCAACTCTAAATGACTCCATAGCTACTTTGGATTGTCTTAGACCACTGACACCACCACTCATTCTAGCTGCGGCATTTTTTAGTCTTTCAATAATGCGACTTTTAGCGCTTGAGAATCGCTTATCTAATACTTCATTCTCAAGTTCAGTTATCCAAGAACGATACGTATCAATGAGTTTGTCATAACCATCAAGCAGTTCTTCATTTGTCGCAGAAGAGGGGTCTGCAATCTTTGTAATACTAAGAATGCTGCTGTCAAGATCTGGATACCTTTCCGAATCGATATCAGTGCTAAAGTCTTTAACCTCGTGGGATGGTATTGTCTCCGTAAATAAGCAGTCTGGTATTCCTCTGTCATCAAATGACCAATCTACAGCAACACCGTGACCTACGGCCCATGGTATTCGTTTTCGATACGTGAGATTCAACTCTTGCTGCTCATCATCTAACTTAAAGCGATCACTACTAGGGTACTCTTGAATATTACCTTCAAGTACAGTGACCTTAATTCCGCATTGGAATAAGCACTTTTCAGGGTCTAAACGCTCACCAGAACTCGCATTATTTGAGAGTGCTATTGTCACGATTTTTCCCGAGCTTAAAGGGCGTACTTTAATATCTAAACGAGCCTTTCCGTCTAAGATGACTTTCTTTTGCGTTATTAGCTCTTTTATCGGTTCTTCATGAAATAAAGGGTGACGCTGCCACTCTGAGAAGGCCTTTTTAGTATAACGGCCAGCATTAATATGTAAGCATAATGACGAGTTAGATTGAACAGCAAAGGAAATCGCCATTGACGAAGGTTTAAAATCATTTGCTAGAGCTTCTGAATTTGAATCAGCACCAGTGCTATCATTAGAGTCGTCAATGCAAGCTGCCACAGGGAATAGAGTCCCCATTAAATAGCGCTTTTGAGGGGCATCATTTAGCTCCTCATTTTCTCCATTAACAGGACCAATAAGCTGCGACTTTAGATAACCAACCAGTTCATGCCTGGCTTGAGTAAACTCATTCATTGTTGTTCTCTATACTTAAGATGGGGGAACATCAGACTTACGAAACACCGTTCCATTTGTGGGTATTATTCCAGATTAATAGCTTGCATCAATCTTTAGTTGTAATTAATCACCTTTTATATAACGGACACTACTCAACTAATTGCAAATCAGAAAGTGAAACGCCATAAGGATGTGATTGCCCTTGAGTTATGTTACTTTTTGCTGAAGTAACTTCTACCTGAGTCATGCGCGCCCCCTTCTCTAAAACTACCCGAACCACGCCCCCCTTTTTGTGCAGCTAAATCAGGGTATTTCTTTAAGGCTTCAAGCTCTTTTTCTGCAATTTCTTTAGTTGTTGCCTTCGGAACCTCAGTTCCTTTTTTAAGGTCTCTGATTGATCTAGACATTTTTCAGCGCCCATAGTTAGTAAATTTAGGAATAATACAATGACATGCATATTTATTATTTGACTAAACTCACTATGAAACAAAGTTCTACAGAAAAGATAGTAAACCCAGAAAAATAAACTCCTTTAATTTTCACCAGCAACATCAAAAATCGAGGTATATACTATTTGGACCCGCACCAGCAGTTTTAGACACCGAGTTAAATCAATACAATCACTAACGAAGTGAACCACGGCAAGCAAGAAGAAACGTATTACCCATTACCCTAAAATTAAAAGCAGAAACCCTGAAACTGGCAGAGCACGCAAAAAAGCTAGAAAGCGTAAAAAAGGCCGCCACCTACTTCACAAAAAATCTAAAGTAAATTGCTATGAATTTATGCTCGAATACTTGCAGAGTTTCAGTATGGTCCGCATGTGCAAGGTGTTCAGAGTTGAGTTTCCCGAGGTGGGTTTTATTACTGGGTTGAGAATCGCCACAAGGCGCTTCAACACGAGGTAGCTCACCAAACGCTTGATATAAAGATCAAAGAAACCTTTGATGTTAGCAAAAACATGATGACTCAAGACAAATTCAGAAGGGATTGGCTGAGAAAGGTGATAACCAAAATGTTGGGACAACGCTTGTGTTGAGAACTTCTTCCACTCTATGAAAATGGAAGCGATCAAATATGAGCTGATAATGACGTAAGACGAGATGCGCTAAACGGTCTTCGTGTACATAGAGGCTAATTTATAATCGGAAGAGAAGTCATAGTGCTCTTGAGTATCTAAGCCCAATGCACCTTGAAAAGCAAAATGTCTCTTAGTTAAGCGTCCAGTCAGGCTGAATCAGAGTAATTTATCTAGAGAAAAGGGGCTGCGCTAGATCTATTGCACGCCCCTACCTAGTAGCGTCATACCACCTATGTACCTCTTGCTCGCTCCAACGAGGAGAGCGCTTTGAAACCATGATCGGTTTCGGGAATGCTTCGTCCTGTCTCATTCTCCAAAAGGTAGTTCGACTAATATCAAAGGCTCACACACAATGTAGGACTAGGGAAAATATGAGGGGATCCGTCAGAGCCTTGCTAAGATGCGGCTAAATCGCTGGACCTAAGCAAAGCGACTGTAATCACTAAACTCAACCGAGCCGAAAGTGCCAAAGGTTAGCTGTCACTATTAAGCAATTTGTTAGGCTTTTTCAATCTCAAATGCCTGCTCAATTAGTGGCAAGCACAATGAATGAAACCACTCTTCAGCAATTTTAATTTGCTCGATCTCTTTTCCATTTACCATCATTTCACGGTAATCTTTAGGGTGTGTAAGTCGGTTCCTAATTGCGACGCTTTTTCTAAACTCATTAAAACCGTTATGTAGCTAGTTCACAGACGATCATGCTGACGACGATCATGCTGACACGCCTCTGGACATAAATAAGTTTCGGAAAACCGATACCCC